>NZ_FMXV01000023.1:36325-105639 GCF_900104425.1 Pseudomonas sp. NFACC13-1
ACGTTGTTGGCAGCATTGCCGGTCAGCACATTATTCAGGTAGTTTCCCCCGCCGTTGACTTGGGCATTGCCGGTCAGCGTGAGATTTTCCAGATTAGCACCCAGGCCCCAGCTTACAGACGAGAGCACGGTGTCGATTTCACTAGACAGGGTGCTGGTTTCGCTGACAATGTCCGCAATATTATCAATCACGTAGGTGTCGTTGCCGGCCCCACCGGTCATGACATCCTTGCCGGCAAGGCCATTCAGAACGTTCCCCAGTGCATTGCCGATCAGGGTGTCGTCATTGGCTGATCCGACGGCATTTTCGATTTTAGCGCCATATGCGATCGCCAGCCCTTCATTGAAGGCCTTCTGGGAGCTGAGGTCCATGAACGCTTGGCCAATTTTGCTGAACTGACCTTCATTCAAATTGATGCGCACCGCTGCGATCTGATTGCTCGCATCGATCGTATCAGTGCCGCCGGCGTCCCAAATCGTTTCGAAAACCGATTGGCTGGGCGACCAGCGATACGTGTTATTGCCGTTCTGCCATTGAGTATTGGCGCCGTAAAGACTTTGGATGGCAGCAATGTCCAGCACCATGGGGGTGGTGGGTTCATAAGAATACGAGGTGTTGTAACTCATAATCGTATTACGAACGTCATCGAACTGTGCTGCGAGCACCGTGGAATTTGACAGGTTTTGAGAGAACGGATGCTTGAGGCCAAGTGCATGGCCGATCTCATGCATGAAAACGAGGTAGTCGTAAGTCCCCTTGTCGGGGGCCGGGTTGTTCGTCACTGGCCCGAGCCAGACATCACCGCCGCTAGGGGTATCAGCGGGAAAATAGCCCCAGGCTGCGGTGTCACTATCCATGTTCAGATAACCGCCGAATCGCAGGTCGCCTACGGTGGTGGTGGACTCGCTGACCTGGGTGAATTTGATATTGGCAACCGAGCTCCACATGCTGAGCGCACTGGTAATGCCACTTTGCTGGGCTGAAGTCAGGACGTAGCCGGCCTCATACTCATTTTCACTGCTGTAGATGCTGGCAAAACGCGAAGTCTCAGTCATGAAACTGTACGTCAGCGGCGTGGTGAACGTACCGGTGCTCCAAGTGTTGCCCATCCAATAGGTACCGGCCAGCAAGCTGTCGACTTGCGCATTGCCGGTCAACGTTGCCGACGAAGAAAATGAATAACCAACGGGACTAGGCATGTGAAGCTTCCTGTAAGCAATCTGCGGCCTTCCGAAATGCGGCCGCTACAAAGGGGTTATTTTGCATCAGAAACAGCGAAATTGATATCACTTAGCCACCACTCGATGCCTTGAATCCGCTAATTATGGCGTAACCAGCCACTCATTGGCCCGGCGAATATCCCCATCGCCCAATCGTCCGCTCCAGCGATGCAGCACTAGTAAACTGGTCACGAACTTGTATTGGGACTGATAGAAATCACGCCGTGCACGAAACTCTTCCTTGATGCTATCGAGCACATCGACGGCATTCTTGACACCGTAGCCAAAGGCTTTTTCCGTGGCCATGCGTGACTTCTCGGCAGACTCCAGCGCACGCCGCGTTGCCTTGATTCGGCTGAGTTCCGCGCTCATGCCGAGATAAGCCGTGCGGGTTTCCTTGATGACCTGGCGACGTAAGGCCTCCAGTTCTTGCTGGGCGACTTCCTTGTCACTTTCGGAGCTCGATACCCGTGCACGGGTGGAACCGCCGCTGTAGAGCGGCATCTGCAAATCCAGGGAGGCCACGAGGTTGTCCGAGCGAGGCGTCACGGCGCCTTCATAGCCAATGTCACTGCGTTGCGCCGTCAAATTCAGGCCCAGCCGGGGAAGATGCCCTGCCTTGTTTTCAGCAATGGCCGCCTCGGCGGCGAGGACACTGTGCTCCCGGGCGTGCAGCGCCGGGTTACTGTCGAGTGCCGTCTGGACCCAGTAGTCCTGCGCTTGCGCTGGCAGGCTGAAGGCTGGATTGTCGCCGATACGCTTGAACCGCTCGCTGACCTCGCGCCCCACCAGTTCGGAAATCGCTTCACGGCTGACCAGGACCTTGTTGCTGGCTTCGATCTCGTCAGCCTTGAGCGCATCCACCCGCGCTTCAAGATCCAGTGTGTCGGTTACCATCGCCATCTGTCGCGCGTACAGGGCATTGACCCGTTTGAGGTTACGCTCCGTCGCCTGCCGTTCGCTGCGCACCAGCGACAGCTCGTCTTCCGCGGCAAGCACGGCGAAATAGCGCTCGGACAGATCGATGCTGGCCTGCACCTGGGTATCGGTCGACTCGTAGCCACTCTGCCGGACCAACTCGATGTACTTCTGGTAACTGCGCCAGACCTGCGGATCGTAGATCACCTGATTGAGCACCACGGCCATGCGCTTGCCGTTGTACTGGATACGGTTCAGGTCGTCGTCGCGCCGGCTGCGGTTGATGCTGCCGCTGGCGTTGAGTTGCGGCAACAATTGACCGAAGGCCGCCCGCTCCTTGCCCTCTTCGCTTCGGGTCAGGGCTTGTGCCCGCAGGACGCGCGGATCGGCCCCTTGCGCTTCCTGGTGCAATTGCCACAGGTCGATATAAGTGTCGTCAGCGCAGACTCCCAGTGGCATGAGGGCCAGGCACAGGATGATCAGGCGCTTCATCTCAGTCCTCGATCAACGAACGGGCGAACACATTGCTCGCAGGCTGCATTAAGTATTGCAACAGCGTCCGCGCCCCCGTATTGACCAGCACTTCGACCGGCATTCCCGGCACCAGGGTAAGGTTGCCCAATGTCCGGCGCCCTTTGTCGGTCAAGGCCACGCGCGCCAGGTAATAAGCTGTGCCCGTGTCCTTGTTGATCAGACGGTCGGCGGAAATCTGCACCAGCCGCCCCTCGATGACGGGCGTGGTGCTGCTCTTGAATGCGCTGAAGCGAATGTCCGCCAACTTGCCCAACGCGATGCGGTCGATGTCCATCGGCGACACTTGCGCCTCGACGATCAGTTCCTCGTTGGCCGGGACGATGTCCAGCAGTGCAGTGCCCGGGCTGACCACGGCGCCGAGGGTATGGACAGTCATGCCCATGACCATTCCGGACTCGGGCGCGAGGATATCGGTACGCTGATCGCGATCCTGCAAGGTGGCCAGTCGTTCGCGCAACTCATACACCTTGGTCCGTGCATCGCCCAGCAGGCCAGCGACTTCGCTGGCGAAGGCCTTTTTCAATTGCAGGATCTTCAACTTCGCCTCGTCGACATGCACCCGCGCTTGCGCGATCTCGGATTGGCTTTCGGCTATTTCGGTTTGCAGGCGGGCGAGGCTGCGCTCCTGCTCGCGCAGGCGCTGTTTGTCCACGTAGCCTTCGGCAAGCAGTGCCCGCAGATCGACTATTTCGTCTTGATAAGAGGCCGCCAGCATCTGCTTGCTGGCGATGATGGCCTTGAATCCGCGAATCTGTTCCTCGATTTGTCCGATGGTCTTCTCTTGCAAACCGATTTCACCCAGCAACGAGGTTCGTCGGGTCTGGAAAATTCGTGCCTCACTGTCCCGGGCCTCCTGCACTCGTGGGTCAGCGGAATCCAGGGTCGGCACCGCCAAAGGCTCGGGTAACCCGTCACGTTCTGCCTCCAACCGGGCCTGCAACTGGAGCGCGGCGATCAACTGGCTGCGCGTCGCTTCCATTTCCGCACGCGCCTGGGTGTTGTCGAGCACCAGCAACACATCGCCGGTTTTCACCAGGTCTCCGTCGTGCACGCGCAGTTCGCGCACGATGCCACCTTCCAGGTGCTGCACCGTCTTGCGGTAACTTTTGACCGTGACCACGCCCGGCGCGAGTGCCGAGCTGTCGAGGGGGGCCAATGCCGCCCAACCACCGAACAGGCCAAAGGTGACCAGCAGCATGAGGTAGCCGACGCGGCGTATCGGCCTGTCATCGACGGGCAGCGCAGTGGATGAGTGCTGACTGTTTTGCATGAAATGGCTCATCCGTTCCTACGGTTGAATCGCGGCAGTCTGGCGGGTCGCGGGTGATACGTCTCGCAGGCGGGCCAGGACCTGGTCCCGGGCCCCGAACAGACTCAGTTCGCCTTGATTGAGCACCAGCAGCTTGTCCACCTGCGCCAGCACGCCGGATCGATGGGTAATGACAAACACCGTGGCCCTGCTCTGCCTGAGCTTTTGCAGCGCCTCGGCGAGCATTTTTTCTCCGGCTTCGTCCAGGTTGGAGTTCGGTTCATCGAGCACTACCAAGCGCGGCTCACCGTACAAGGCGCGGGCCAGGCCGATACGTTGTCGCTGGCCGCCGGACAACCCACCGCCATTGGCACCGATCAGGGTGTCGTAGCCATCGGGCAGTTGCAGAATCAACTCATGCACCCCCGCCATGCGCGCGGCGGCGACCACGGCAGGTGGGTTCACCGAGCCGAAGCGGGAAATGTTCTGGCTGATCGTGCCTTCGAAGAGTTCGATGTCCTGGGGCAGATAACCGATGTACGGGCCCAACTCCTCCCGACGCCATTGATTGATGTCCGCACCATCCAGGCGCACGGTGCCGACCAGGCTTGGCCAGACGCCCAACAACGCCCTGGCCAGGGTCGATTTCCCGGAACCGCTAGGTCCAATGATGCCCACGACCTCACCCGCAGCCACCTGGAAATTCACGCCACGGATAATCGCTTTGCGAGCGTCCGGCGATCCCGCCGAAAGACCCTCGACGCGAATCGCCCCGTCGGGGGCCGGCAACGGCATGCGTTCAGGCTCGGCGGCAATCTTGAGCAGCAATTCGTGCAGCCGGGCATATTGCGAGCGGGCGCCCAGAAAGCCTTTCCAGACGCCGATCAACTGATCGATGGGCGCCAACGCACGCCCTAGCAAAATCGAGCCGGCAATCATCAGCCCGGACGAAATCTCTTGATTGATCGTCAAATAGGCACCCAGGCCCAACACCAGCGACTGAACGATCTGCCGGAACGTCCTGGACACCGACGTCACGGTCGCGGCACGATCGCTGGCCAGGCTTTGCAGGGCGAGAATCTTATGGGTTCGCCCGCTCCAGTGCGCGCGCAAGCTGGCAAGCATGCCCATGGACTCCACCACTTCGGCATTGCGCAAGCTTTTGTTGGTGAATGCAGTGGCCGCCATTTGTTCACGATTGGCAGCCTGCAGCGGCGAGTGGGTGAGCTTTTCGTTGGCAAACGCCAGTGCGCCCAGCAACACGGCACTCACGATCCCCATCCAGCCGTACCAGGAGTGAAACATGAACATGACAGCCAGGTAGATCGGGATCCACGGCGCATCGAAAAATGCAAACAGGCCGTTGCCCGTCAGGAACTGGCGCAAACCGTTCAGGTCGCTCAGAGGTTGGGCCGTGGCATTCATGCCACTGGTATTGAGCGCCTGCTTGAAACTGGCGTCGAACAGACGCTGGCTCAGCAGCGTGTCCAGTCGAGTACTGATCCGCACCATAATCCACGAACGGACCCACTCCAAACCACCCATGGTGATCATCAACAGCAACATGATCAGCGTCAGCATCAACAGCGTCGACAGGCTAGCGCTGCCTACCGCGCGGTCATACACCTGCAGCATGTAGAACGAAGGAACCAGCATCAGCAAGTTGACAAAAAAACTGAAAAAACCAACGGCAAGAAAACTACCTTTGCAGACGGCAAGGGCGCCTTCCAGTTCGGTCCTGGCGTGGGCTGACATGGTTCATCACCTGAGGTCCGATTCTGGTCAAACCTGAAAAATCACAAGGGCACAGGCGTGCGAACACCTGGAATATCGTTCGGCGGGCACCGCTGGAGCGCCCGCACAATCGGATCTACCGCGTTGTATCGGCACGTTTTTTCAGTTCTTAAGGAAAAACTGAAATCCTCGCGACGGGTGATACGCCACGCGGAATGGCCCTTCTCGATGGGCGACACAGGATCAGATGCTCAAGCCTCAGCCTCCCAACGACGAAACAACACACTGGCATTGACTCCACCGAAACCGAACCCATTGGAAAGCGCATGGGTAATCGGCATCTTCCTGGCTTTCAGGCCGACCAGGTCAAGCCCAGCGGCGGCCTCGTCAGGATGAACCAGGTTCAGGGTCGGCGGCACGATCTGGTCACGCAGCGCCAATACCGTGAAAACGGCTTCAATGCCCCCGGCCGCGCCCAACAGGTGGCCGGTAGCCGATTTAGTCGAGGTAATCGCCACCCCGGAGTCAGCGCCGAATACCGAACGAATCGCCGCCAGCTCCCCGCTGTCGCCGACCTGGGTAGACGTCGCATGGGCATTGATATGCTGCACATCGGCTGGGCTGACTGCGGCCTGGCGCAGCGCCTGTTCCATTGCGCGGCGGGCGCCGTTGCCGTCTTCCGGGCCGGCCGTCAGATGGTAGGCATCGGCGCTGGTGCCATAGCCGACCAGCTCCGCCAGGGGTTTGGCCCCACGCGCCAAGGCGTGCTCCAGCGACTCGATCACCAACAAGCCCGCGCCTTCGGCCATGACAAAGCCGTCGCGATCACGGTCGAAGGGGCGCGAAGCTTCCTGCGGGCGGTCGGCAAAACCGGTGGAGAGCGCCCTGGCCGCCGCGAAACACCCCAAGGTCACGCGATCGATCGCCGCCTCGGTACCGCCGCAAACGGCAATGTCCGCCTCCCCGCTCCGGATCAGCCGGGCCGCGTCGCCGATGGCCTGCACGCCGGCCGCACAGGCGGTTACCGGTGCACCGAGCGGGCCTTTGAGGCCATGCTGGATGGACACGTGACCGGCCGCCATGTTGGCGAGAAACGCCGGTGCGGAGAACGGTGACAGCCGACGCGGCCCCCGCGAGTCGGTGGTGCGCACGGCATCGGCAATGGCGCCAAACCCGCCCACGCCCGATGCAATGATCGTCGCGGTCCGTTCCTGGTCGACGGCTTCAGTCGGATGCCAGCCCGCCTGCTCCAGGGCCTCATGGGCAGCCACCAGCGCAAACTCGATGAAGCGATCCATTTTCTTGCGATCCTTGGGCGCGATGACGCGCTCGGGATCGTAGCCAGCGCTGGCATCTTCCTCCAACGACGGCACCTGGCCGCCCACGGCGACACCGGTACCCTCGGTGATATCTCCAGGCAGGACACGAATGCCGGAGCGGCCGGCCAGCAACCGTTGCCATACCTGTTCTACACCGCAACCCAAGGGGCCGACAATGCCAACCCCTGTGACGACGATTCGTTTTTGACCTTCGGGAGTACTCATAAGAACCTCTTCATTTCTCGGTCGACGCTCACTGGCAGCCACACGTGAACACTCGCTTATACCAGCCGTACTGTTTCAATTGGAGCAGGCTGGCCAGGACGGATCTTGAACCAGATGGAATACATTGCCGGCAGGAACACCAGGGTCATGAGGGTGCCGACGAACGTACCGCCGATCAGCGTGTAGGCCAACGTACCCCAGAACACCGAGTGCGTCAGGGGAATGAACGCCAGGATCGCCGCCAGCGCTGTCAACAGCACGGGGCGGGCCCGCTGTACGGTGGCTTCGATGACAGCATTGAACGGATCCAGCCCTTCTTGGGCGTTGTGATGGATCTGCCCGATCAGGATCAGCGTGTTGCGCATCAGGATGCCCGACAGTGCGATCAGGCCGACCAGGGCATTGATGCCGAACGGCTGGTGGAATATCAACAGCATCGGCACCACGCCAATCAGTCCCAAGGGCGCGGTGAAGAACACCATGAGCATCGCCGAGATCGAACGCACCTGGACAATGATGATCAGCAGCGTCAGCGCCACCATGATCGGCAGCAAGGGCAGGATTGCTTGGTTGGCCTTGCCCGATTCCTCGATAGCCCCTGCCTGCTCGATCCGGTAGCCGTCAGGAAGCGTGTCGAGGATCGGCTGCAACAGCTCGAGCATCGCGCTCGAGACGTCCGGTGGCTGCAAGCCTTCGGCAATGTCGCCGCGCACGGTGATGGTCGGCGTACGATCACGTCGCCGAAGGATCGGATCCTCCATGCGTACATCCACCTCGCCGACCTGGGACAGCGGGATACGCTGCCCGGCGGCCCCTACCAGCGTAAAGCCTTCGATCCGGGCGGGGTCAAGACGGATGTCACCGGCGGCTCGACCGACTACCTGAACCGAACGGATGTCCTCACGAACCGCCGTGATTGGCACCCCTGCCAGCAGAAATTGCAGTTGCTCGGCGACGGCACTGGATGTCAGTCCGACCGCCTGCAGGCGATCCTGATCCAGGTTGAAATGCAGCGTCGGCACCAGCGGCCCCCAATCGGTGTTGACCGTTCTCATCATCGGGCTGGCTTGCATGACGTCCTGTACGCGTGCGGCAATCTCCCGCAGTTTCGTCGGATCAGGCCCCATCACCCGGTAGGCCACCGGAAACGGTGAATACGGACCGAACACAATCTGGGTCGCCCTGACACGGGCCTCTGGGGCAAGCCCTGCGGCAACCGCTTCCCGAAGACGGAACTTGAGGGTTTCCCGTGCCTCCTGGCTGTCCGTCAGCACGACGATCTTGGCGAACGACGGATCTGGGAGTTCTGGCGCCATTGCCAGGAAGAAACGCGGCGCGCCCTGTCCGATATAGGCGGTGACGATTTTCGCTTCCGCCTGTTTTTGCAGCCAGGCTTCGACCTTGGCCGTGGCGGCGCTGGTCTGCTCGATGGAAGTTCCATAGGGCATTTGCACCTCGACCATTACCTCGGGACGGTCTGAAGTCGGAAAGAACTGCTTTTTCACCAGGCCCATGCCCAGGACGGCCACGACAAACAGCGTGATCACCGTACCGGCCACCAGCCATTTGTGGCTGATGACCCGCGTCAGGACCTGGCGGAAGTGATTGTAGTGGCGGGTGTTGTAAATGGCGGCATGTCCGCCTTCGACCGGTTTGATGTCCGGCAACATTTTCATCCCCAGGTAAGGGGTAAAAGCCACCGCAACCACCCAAGAGGCGATCAGGGCGATGCCTACGATCCAGAACATGTTGCTGGTGTACTCGCCAGCGGTAGATTGGGCAAACCCGTTGGGCATGAAGCCAATCGCCGTCACCAGCGTACCGGATAGCATCGGTGCAGCAGTGTGACTCCAAGCATAAGCGGAGGCTTTGATCCGGTCATATCCCTCCTCCATTTTCACCACCATCATTTCGATTGCGATGATCGCATCGTCCACCAGTAGCCCGAGCGCCAGGATCAGCGAACCCAAGGTGATCCGGTCGAAGTTCTTACCGGAAGCCGCCATCACCACAAAAACGATGGCCAGTGTCAACGGTACGGCCGCTGCGACCACAACGCCTACACGCCATCCCATGCTGAGAAAGCACACGAGCATCACAACCAGCAGCGCGACAAAAAACTTGACCATGAACTCGCCGACGGCCGAATCGATGTTCACGGCCTGATCGGTCACCTTGGTCAGCGTCATGCCCAGCGGCATGCCTTCATTGATCTTGCTCGTTTCGGCATCGAGAGCCTTGCCCAGATCGAGGCCGTTCCAACCCTCGCGCATGATCACGCCCAGCAACAACGCCTCTTCGCCGTTGTTGCGCACCAGGAAGGTGGCCGGGTCTTCATAGCCACGTTCAACGGTCGCCACGTCCGAGAGTTTCAACGTGCGCCCCTGGACGGCCAGCGGCGTATCACGAATTTTCTCTAATTTATCGAAAGCCCCCTCCACCCGCAGGAAAACCTGTGGCCCGTTGGTTTCGATGGAGCCGGCGGGCGTCAGTACGTTCTGGCTGTTCAGTGCGGCGAAGATATCCTGGGGAGAAACACCCAAGGTCGCCAGCCGGTCATGGGAGAAGGAAATGAAAATGCGCTCGGCCTGTTCGCCGATGATGTTGACCTTCTTCACCCCCGCCACATGCAACAGGCGCTGGCGCAGAACCTCGGCATCACGCACCAGCAGGCGCTGCGGCTCGCCCTTGGCCTTGAGGGCGAAAAGCGCGAACGTCACGTCCGAGTACTCGTCGTTGACCAGGGGGCCGACCACACCCGCCGGCAACTTGCTGGCTTCGTCGTCGAGCTTCTTGCGCGCCTGGTAGAACTCTTCCTGCACCTGTGAAGGTGGCGTGCGGTCCAGCAGCGAAACCATGGTGAAAGCCAGGCCGGGACGAGTGTAGGTTTCCGAGCGGTCGTACCATTTCAATTCTTGCAGGCGTTTTTCCAGGGGCTCGGCGACCTGGTCCTGCATCTCCTGCGCCGTCGCCCCCGGCCATGCAGTGATGACGGTCAGTTGCTTGACCGTGAATGGCGGATCCTCCGCGCGGCCAAGCTTGAAGAACGCCAGGGTCCCGGCGACAGCGATCAGAAAAATCAGAAATACCGTGATGGCGCGCTCGCGCACGGCGAGCGCCGAAAGGTTGAAGCTCATTGGCGGCTCTCCGCGACGTTCACATCGCCTTGAGCAAGCAGCCGGACGGGCTCGCCTTCACGCAGCAGATGTGCACCCAGGGCGACAATCCGCTCACCGACGTTGAGACGGCCTGCAACGCGCGCCGCGTCGTCGCTCAAGCCCAAGACCTGGACGGGACGCCAAGTCACTTTTGCCGGCTCGCCGTCGATGACCCACACGCCAGTGCCATTGCCGGGGTCGTACAGCGCCGCGATCGGCACTTGCAGCACCTGCCCCTGGGCCACACCCTCGGTGATACGCAGTGTGACGGTCGAGCCCAGCGGTGCATTAGCCAGGGCGCCTTCCAGGACATAGCGCGCTTCAAAGGTACGGGTCACCCGGTCAGCCGAATCGGAAAGCAACCTCAGCCTGGCGGTGACCGCACCGCTGGTATTGCCATACAGCGTCGCCTGGGCGCTGGACCCGACGGCCGGCCGCAGGGTCTCGGGCAGTTGCACGACGGCTTCGCGCTGCCCTGCTCGCGCCAGTCGGACCACCGGTTGACCCGGACTGACGACCTGCCCCGGCTCGGCGAGCGTTTCCATCACCACACCATCGGCGTCGGCGAGCAGCACCGCATAGCCGGACGCATTGCGGGCCACGTCGGCTTGCGCCTCGGCGGCGCTGAGCTGCGCCTTCGCGGTATCGGCGGCGGCTTTGATCTGGTCATAACCCGACGCCGAAATCGCCCCGGCGGCCACCAGCTCGCGATATCGAGCTTCATCGTCAGCGGTCTGCTTGGCCCGGGCACGTGCGGCCGTGACAGCCTCTTGCTGGGCTCGCGCCTGCAAGCCCAGGTCGATGGGGTCCAGGCGCATCAGCGGCTGGCCCTTCTTGACGGACTGACCGGCATCCACCAACCGCTCCAGGACCTTGCCTGACACACGAAAGCCCAGGTCGCTCTGGACACGGGCCGCCACGACGCCGGTGAAAGAACGAGCGCCGACGGAAGAACCCTGCACTTGCGCAACCCTCACCAGAGGAGCAAGCGTGCGCGGATCGGTGGCGGTGGAGGAGTCGCCACACGCCGTGAGGACAAGAGGCAACAAGCAAGCGGCAAGGGTGACAGGTCGGAGCCGGAGCATAGGTTCCCTTTACTGAACGGAGGATTGGGAACTCATTCTTGCGCTCGTGACCAATACTGTCAATGGTCACATATCGCGGGACAGTTTTTAAAAACTGATTTTTTACAGGCGCCCAGCAAATACTGTGATTTCAATTCTGAAGGCCACTTCCATCACCAATTGACAGGGTGTGACCATCATATAATATGGTCACAAATGTCGATCCCAAGGAAACGTCAATGCCCCCCCTGCGACCCCTTGCTTTTTTAGTAAGCGCCAGCTTGATGACCGGCTGCGCGGTCGGCCCGGACTACCAGCGTCCCGATGCCACGCTTTCCGATCGTTTCCTGGGCCAGTCTTCTGTCGAACAAAGGGCCGGCACAGCGCAGACCCGTCTCACAACCTGGTGGGAGGGTTTTGGCGATCCGGTGCTGACCGATTTCATCAACAAGGCGCTGGAGCAGAACCTCGACCTTGCCCAAGCGTCAGCGCGCGTTGCCCAGGCGCGGGCGGGTCTGGGCGCCGCCAACGCTGCCTTGCTGCCGTCGGGAAATATCAGCGGCCAGGCCGCACGGGCCTATCAATCCGTCGAAACGCCGCTGGGCCAGGTGCTCAATTCAACCCCCGGTTATGATCGATACGGAAATACCTACTCGATGGACCTGGGCGCGAGCTGGGAACTGGATGTCTTTGGTGGCCTGCGACGCGGACGCGAAGCTGCATTGGCCGAATACCAGGCCTCCGAGGCCGGGGCCGCGGCCACGAGGCTGGCCGTCGCCGCGCAGACCGCTGACACCTACATCACCCTGCGCGGCTTGCAAGCGCGACTGGACATTGCGAATCGCCAGGTCAAGACCCAGCAGGACCTGCTGGAAAAAGTCCGGTTGCTCTACAGCAAAGGGCTCGCCGCCAGCTATCAGGTCCGCCAGACCGAGGGCGAACTTGCCCAGGTCCAGGCAACGGTACCGGTCCTGCAAACCGGGCTGGATGCCGCCATGAATGCGCTGGATGTCATGCTCGGCACGCCGCCAGGCACCCACCGCCCGCAACTGACCGAGACAGGGAGCATTCCCCTGCCCCCCCAAATCAGCGGGATGGGTACACCCGCCGATCTGCTGCGCCGCCGGCCGGACCTCATCGTCGCCGAGCGTCGTCTCGCCGCCTCCAATGCCCGCATCGGTGAAGCCGTCGCCGAGTACTATCCGAAATTTTCCCTCAGCGCATTGCTCGGCAGTGCCACGACGGTCTCTGCCGGGCACCTCTTCTCCGGCGGCGCCAGCCAGGCGTCGGGGGCGCTGGGCCTGCGCTGGAGGCTGTTCGATTTTGGCCGGATCAACGCCCAGATCGACCAGGCCAAGGGGCAGGAAGCCGAGGCGCTGGCTGCTTATCGCCAGTCCGCGTTGCGCGCCACCGAGGATGTCGAGAACGCCTTCTCCGCCCTGGTCAACCGAGAAACCCAGGCCACGACGCTCACCGCAGGCGAAGCGTCATTGAGCGAGGCGCGTCGATCATCCTTTATCGCCTATCAGAAAGGCACGGCCAGCCTGATCGATGTCCTCAACGCCGACGAGACGCTGCTCCAGGCATCCGATGCCCGGGCACAAGCACGGACGGAATCGGCACGCGCGGCGGTCGCGGCATTCAGGGCGCTCGGTGGCGGCTGGCAAGCGCCGCAGCCACCACAGCCCATCGCGAGCCGATGATCCGACATGAACACCAGGCCGTCATCGCGAGCAAGCTCGCCCCCACAGGGAATGAGCGCTAACCCTGTGGGAGCGAGCTTGCTCGCGATCGGGCAATCGCAGCTATTTTCAATCTCTACAACCGGAGTCCAGCCACATGAAAACCAACGAGAATTCCTGGGTGCTCATCACGGGCGCTTCAAGCGGCTTTGGTGAAGAGTTCGCCCGGCAATACGCAGCGCAGGGAAAATCCCTCGTTCTGGTGGCCCGCAGGCTGGACAAACTGGAAGCGCTGTCAAAAGAACTGCGTGAGCGTTTCGGCATCGAGGTGATCAACGAACAAGTCGACCTGTCTTCGATTCCAGCAGTCATCGAACTGCACAAGCGACTGGTTCAACGGGGTATTACGGTCGATGTGCTCATCAACAACGCCGGCCATGGATTGCAGGGCCCGTTCCTGGACCACGCCATTGACCAATCCCTGGCAATGATCAATCTGGACATCGCCAGCCTGACCACCATGACTCGCCTGTTTGCGCAGGACATGCGCATCCGCCGCCGCGGCCACATTTTGCAGGTCGCCAGCCTGCTGTCCTATCAAGGCGTGAAAAATTTCGCGGTCTATTCGGCGGCCAAGGCCTATGTGCTTCGCTTTTCCGAGGCACTGCATCAGGAACTCAAGGGCGACGGTGTCGTCGTGACCGCGCTGTGCCCAGGCATGTCGGATACCGGGTTTGCGCAGAGTGCCAACCAGACCCTCACGCCAGCACTGAAAATGGTGATGATGCAACCCGAGCCAGTGGTTCGCGCAGGCATCCGCGCGCTGCAAGCCGGGCGCATGAGTGTGGTACCCGGCCTCGGCAACAAGGCGCTCACGGTGTTGACCTGGGCCACGCCCCGCCGATTTCACCAGCGTCTCATGGCGAATGTCATGGGTGCATGAATGCGCTGCGGCGAAGGACCGGGAGCCGCAAGGGCTCCCGGCATACGCCCTATTGCGTTAGAAGCGATAGCTGACTGAAGTACCAAAACCGCTGGCACTGTTCCGGTACTTGGAACTGTATGCGCCACGAGTCGACGAGGTCTCGTTGACGCGCACACTCTCTTCCTGCAAGTAAGAGTAAGCCACGTCGATCGTCACGTCTTCCACCGGCGTCCAGCCGGCACCGAAACTGAGCACCGTGCGGTCGCCGGTTGGTATCCGAGGCCCACGGTTGGTGTTGTTGGCGGGCGACTGGTCGACCGACAAGCCCGCGCGCAGGACCCATTGATCGTTGAGCTTGTACGCGGCACCGATGGCATGGGCCCAGGTGTCATGCCAGTCCTGTTCTTCGCTGACGGTGCTCAGCGCGCCGCTCAGCAGCGCAGGCAAGCCGGAGGTCTCGATGGTCAACTCTTTGAAGCGGCTCCAGCGCGTCCAGGTACTTCCCAGGTAGATCGTCCAGTCGTCATTGAGCTGATGAGTGAGCGAGATGTCCACGGACTCCGGAGTATCCACGTCCAACGACGCGTCATAGCTGCGGCCACTTACCCCCAACACGCTGAAAATGCCGCCGGTGAGCTTGGACTTGGCGTCCAGGTGGTAACTGACCTTGGAGTGGTAAGTCAGCCCCAGGCGAGTCTGGTCCGTCGCCTGCACCAGGATGCCGGCGTTGAAGCCGAGCGCCGTATCGTCGCCATTGCTCTTGAGCTTGCCGTCGTTACTGCCGGGGCTGAGGGGATTGGGCACCATCCCGGAGATCTCACCGCTGATCCGGTTGATGGTCGGACCGAACCCGATCGACACCTTGTCGTTGAAGGCATAGCTGACGGTCGGCTGGAAGGTCAGCGTCGTCACTTCGCTTTTGTTGCCGTAATAACGCCCGGCAAAGTCACTGCCATAATCGGTGATCAAACCAAATGGCACATAAAAACCGACGCCGACAGCCCAGTGCTCATCCACCGGCTTGACGTAGTAACCCATCGGCACCGTGGTGGTCGGCACGACGTCACCGTCCTCTTGGCCACCGAAGGTACTGCGGGTCTGGCTGATATCGTTCTTGGCAAACAGGGTCGCAGCGCCCAGGCTGACCTGCTCTTTCTTCAGGCGAGACATGCCCGCCGGGTTGCCAAAGACAGTACTGGCATCTTCTGCGGAAGAGGACCGCCCGGCAAAACCCGAGCCCATCCCACTGATGCTTTGTTCGTTCAGCGCAAAGCCGCTGGCAAACACTTGGGACGTTGCAAGCGCAACGGCGAGACTCACGGGGGTCTTGAGCAAGATTCTTTTCATTATTAGGACTCTAGGAACAATTGCTAGGGGGAAACGGTTTGTTTTTCTACTAGGTAAAAATCGCCACGGTCTGGCGCGCCCAAAGCACCCGCCGACCGCTTTCGTCCCAAATCTCCATATCCTGTAGCGAGTAGCCTTCCAAGGCTTGCTGACTGAAAGAGCTGATGAGGAACCATTCGCCGGCCACGGCGGGCTGCGGCAGATCGATTGTCCAGGAAGCCGAGCTGATGGCTGCCGGCTCTGTGAAGCAGGTCATCGCAGCGGGCGGCAGACTGTCAGCCAGGGCGATCAAAGCCACAGCCGGGTCTACCCCCTGGGCATCCAGGTGACGAACCCACATCAATAACTCCGGATTCGTAGCCCCGGACACCGGCAGTGACCCACCCGCAGGGCGCATTTCGAAATTGAAGGCGCAAGCAGGCGCAATGGTGTTGTCCAGCGCCAGCGTGGTGTACCGCGACGCCTGCTCCACCATCGGGCATCCCCATGCTTCATGGGTAATCCTGCTGGCTCGTGGTTGAGCGAACAGCAAGGTCGTGCGCAACGCCAGCTCATCGCCCGACTTGCAATCGACAGACACCGAGGTCACGGATCGCCCTTCGCGCAACACGCTGGTATCGAATGTCTGGGCTTGCGTGACCGGACCTATGAATGACACCTGCGCAGACTTGAACGGAGGAAAGCCCTGTGGCCGTTCGCGCAGAACCGTTTCCAACGACAACGCGGCCGAAAGACCACCGAAAATCGTGCGACCCTGCTGCCAATTGGCTGGAGCAATGAACGGCAGGCTCGGATCAAACTGCGCCAGCACCTGGGCAAAACTGGTCATTTAGACGTCCTCCGACGGCCTGAACGTGAACCCGCAAAAGCACCGCAAGAGGGATCACCTGAAAGTCGATGCCATACTTATTCATGTGACCATTTGTGTCAATAGTCACATAGCAGACAAAAAGAGACCACTCGGTCAGGTACAACCCGAATGCAAGGACAGTCGTTTTTGAATCGGGACGGCTGCTCGTCGCAGCCGTGGCTCAGGGCATCAGGCTACGCAGGATGAGGTTGGCGGTAAGCGTCGGCGCCACCTCGACATGATCGAGGCTGTACTGCAGCAATAGAGGATTGACGAAAGGCCGAAGGGTCAGGTGTATCGCCTCAACGGTTTCATCCAGGGGCGTCTTGCGTTCGAACTCACCGCTTTCGCGCCCTTCCCGTACGACCTGCACCACGAATTGCTTGATCCGTGCGTCATACACCTGGGAACTGGGCCAGCGCTCCGACGCGGAGAATGCGGCAATGTCGTAGAGCTTGCGATCATTGAAGAACAGGTCGATCCCTGTGGTAATCAGCGTCTTGACCAGACGGCGAAAGCGCTCGGTCGAAGAGAGCCCTTCCTCGCTGACGGCCTCCTCCACGGCCGCAACGATCTTCGCAAGACAGCTGGAGCAAATGGCTTCGCCAATCGCCTGCTTGGAATCGAAAAACTTGTAGATGTAGGCCTTGGAAAAGCCGATGGCCTTGGCCAGGTCAGACACGGTGGTCTTGGCGTAGCCGTATTGACTGAAATGCTCGTTGGCCGCCGCGACAATCTGGTCGCGAATGTCATGATCGGCTGGGCCGCGAGTGCTGGGCGAAGGTGCTGTTGGCTGATTCATGGACGCAGCTTACGCATCCCGGCGAGGGATGACAACTTGTGACCACCCATGAATATGGTCACAAAACAACCGTCCGTCAGTTACCCGCGCTTTGCTCCCTCGCCACAAGGGCTCCCGATTTATCCGTATCATTTGGCAAAAAGCTGGCTCATATCCTTGAACGCCTTGAATTCAAGGGCATTCCCACACGGATCGAACAGGAACATCGTGGCTTGCTCGCCAACCTGCCCTTTGAAGCGGACGTAGGGTTCAATCACAAACTCCGTACCGAAAGATCTCAATCGTTCAGCCAGTGCCTCCCACGCCTCCCAAGCCAAAACGACACCAAAGTGCGGGACCGGCACATCGTGCCCGTCCACCGGATTGCTCTGGGCACTTTCCTGGAAAGCGGTCTTGGCTTGCTCATGAATCACCAGTTGGTGACCGTAGAAATTGAAATCGACCCACTGGCTGCTGGAGCGGCCTTCTTCCAGGCCAAACACTTCGCCGTAGAAGGTACGGGCGGCGGCAAGATCGTAGACCGGAATCGCCAGATGAAACGGAGAAAGGCTCATCGAGAATGCTCTTACGTGTGAGGTTGGACCATCGTAGCGCCGCGCTTGCGGCAAGAAAACCCTACAGACCGTGTCCAAGCGATGCTGGGAAAGGACGGGGTTTCGCGGCGGGACCTTGCACCGCAGGTCCGCATCCAAACTTAGCCGCTTGCGCCGAGTAAATGATCTATACCTTCAGAAGCACAGTCGGGCCAAGGCAGCGGCATTGACGTGATGGGATGGAACGGTTCTGGTGAATCCCGCTGGATCGCTGCATCATGCGCCGCACTTTATAAAGAAGCTGGCCTGTAGACGTTGTTTCCGGCGCCCTGTACGCCGGGATTGGCGCACCACTTTCAATGCCTGAAGTATCGTCCATGAGCCCGACTACACGCGTTTTGAACGCCTCAACCAAAGCGCTTTACCGGCTTTGTCTGTTACTGCCGCTGCTGGCTACCCATGAGGCGAGCGCTGAGCCTCCGGTCATTGAACTGCACATTCTCGACGCACCGCCGCTGACATTCGTCGACGATCCCAGGGGCCACGGAATCGTGGGCGATGTCGCCGTGGCGGCCATGGCCAGGGCCGGGTACACCGTAAAGATCCATGTGCTTCCCTGGGCTCGTGCGCAAAAGCATGTCAGTGAAGAACATGACCACTTGATCACACCCCTGTCGCGCATCCCCACTCGTGAGGATCGCTTTACCTGGATCGCCTCGATCATGCCCATGGAGCGCGCCTTTTTCAGCCTCGAACGGCAGGTGACCAGCTTCGCCCAAGCGAAAGAAACCTACCACAAGATCGGCGTCGGCCTGGGCAGTGCACAGGAAGATATCCTGCGCAGCGAAGGGTTCAGCGATGAACAGATCTATACGTTGGCCATCGGCGACAATCCCGCCCAGATGCTGTTGATGGGGCGTATCGATGCCTGGTTCAACGGGGTGCCGGAGAGTCGTTACATCTGGCCGAAGGTGTCCAAGCGCAAACTGCTCATGAGTTCGGTTGGCAGCTACGCCGACCTTTACCTGGCCTGCTCCAAGCAATGCTCGCCGGAAATGGTCGAGCATTTACGCGATGCGGTTGAAGCGCTTCGCGCGGATGGGACCGTCAAGCGTGTCCATGACCTTTATTTGTCGCAATAGACTGTGGTGGGGGGAGCCGGACTAGAGCCCTCATCGATGGCTTATATCATTCTGAATGATAGTTACCTTTGCTTCATTCGATTCGTTCCTGTGCCTTGCGCCACGCATCATCCGCCCATTCTCAATACATTGGCGGATGCTATCCATGGAACATTCACTTTCAAAATTGCGTTTTCCCCTCGCGCTGCTGGCGGTGCTGGTGATGAGCGCCTGCGGCAAGACTCCCGACACGGCAGCGTCCATGCCGCCGGCCAAAGTCAGTGTGGCCAAGGTGTTGGAGCAGCCTGTCAACGAATGGGATGAGTTCACCGGCCGCCTCGAGGCGCCAGAAACCGTCGAGATCCGCCCGCGGGTTTCCGGGCAGATCGACGAAGTGGCCTTCACCGAAGGCGCGTTGGTCAAGAAAGGCGACCTTCTGTTCCAGATCGACCCGCGCCCTTTCCAGGCTGAAGTACGTCGTCTCGAAGCCCAACTGGCCCAGGCCCGCGCCACCGCCACCCGCAGCGAAAACGAAGCCCAGCGCGGCGAACGCCTGCGCTTGAGCAACGCCATTTCCGCCGAACTGGCGGACTCGCGCACCACCGCCGCCCAGGAAGCCCGTGCCGCCGTTGCGGCGATCCAGGCGCAATTGGACCTGGCCAAGCTGAACCTGAGCTTTACCCGCGTCACCTCGCCCATCAGCGGTCGCGTCAGCCGCGCGCAGATTACTGCCGGCAACCTGGTGACCGCCGATGTCACGCCGCTCACCAGCGTAGTGTCCACCGACAAGGTCTACGCCTACTTCGATGCCGACGAGCGTGTCTTCCTCAAGTACACCCAACTCGCCCGCCAGGGCCAGCGCGGCCAGGCCACGCCGGTCTACATGGGTCTGTCCAACGAAGACGGCAACCCGCACCTGGGGCAGATGAACTTCGTCGACAACCAGGTCAACCCGCAGACCGGCACCATTCGCGGTCGCGCCGTGTTCGACAACAAGGACGGCGCCTACACCCCGGGCCTGTACGCCCGCCTGAAGCTGGTGGGCAGTGGCACCTACTCTGCCGTGCTGATCAATGACGAAGCCGTGGGCACCGACCTGGGCAAGAAATTCGTGCTGGTGATGGACGCCGAGAACAAGCCGGCCTACCGCGCTGTCGAGCTGGGGCCGAAGATCGAAGGCTTGCGCATCGTGCGCAACGGCTTGAGCAAGGACGACACCATCATCGTCAAGGGGCTGCAACGGGCTCGCCCGGGCTCGCCGGTCACGCCTGAAACCGTACCGATGGCCAGTGAAGAAACCATTGCCGCCCTGGCACAACAACGTAAAGCGCTCGAAGCCAGCAACCTGCCCCAAGTCGCGCCATCCAAGGCGGCGTCAGGGTCGGCAGGCAAACTGGCCGCTGCGACCCCACGCGGTTAAGGGACTGAATCCAAGATGAAATTTTCCCAGTTCTTCATTTCGCGGCCGATCTTCGCAGCAGTGCTCTCGTTGCTGATCCTGATCGCCGGCGCCATCTCGCTGTTCCAGCTACCGATCAGCGAATACCCGGAAGTCGTGCCGCCGACCGTGGTCGTACGCGCCAACTTCCCCGGCGCCAACCCCAAGGTCATCGGCGAAACCGTGGCCGCGCCCCTGGAACAAGCCATCACCGGTGTCGAGAACATGCTGTACATGTCCTCGCAGTCCACCGCTGACGGCAAGATCACCTTGACCATCACCTTCGCCCTGGGCACCGACCTGGACAACGCCCAGGTGCAGGTGCAGAACCGCGTCACCCGGACCGAGCCCAAGCTCCCGGAAGAAGTGACCCGGATCGGCATCACGGTGGACAAGGCATCGCCCGACCTGACCATGGTCGTGCACTTGACCTCGCCGGACAAACGCTACGACATGCTCTACCTGTCCAACTACGCCCTGCTCAACATCAAGGATGAGCTGGCGCGCCTGGGCGGCGTAGGTGATGTGCAACTGTTCGGCATGGGTGACTACTCCCTGCGGGTCTGGCTGGATCCGAACAAGACCGCTTCGCGCAACCTGACCGCCACTGACGTGGTCACCGCGATCCGCGAACAGAACCGCCAGGTGGCGGCCGGTGCCCTGGGTGCGCCGCCAGCGCCGAACGCTCAATCCTTCCAGCTGTCGATCAATACCCAGGGTCGCCTGGTGAGTGAGGAAGAATTCGAGAACATCATCATTCGCTCCGGCGCCAACGGTGAGATCACGCGCCTGAAGGACATCGCCCGGGTCGAGCTGGGTTCCAGCCAATACGCCCTGCGCTCGCTGCTGGACAACCAGCCGGCGGTGGCGATCCCGATCTTCCAGCGCCCTGGTTCCAACGCGATCCAGATCTCCAACGATGTTCGCGCCAAGATGGAAGAGCTGAAAAAAGGCTTCCCGGCGGGAATGGACTACAGCATCGTCTATGACCCGACGATCTTCGTCCGCGGCTCCATCGAAGCGGTGGTCCACACCCTGTTCGAAGCCCTGATTCTCGTGGTGCTGGTGGTGATTCTATTCCTGCAGACCTGGCGCGCCTCGATCATCCCCCTGGTGGCGGTGCCGGTTTCGCTGATCGGTACGTTCGCGGTGATGCATCTGTTCGGCTTCTCGTTGAACGCCCTGTCACTGTTCGGCCTGGTCCTGGCGATCGGTATCGTGGTGGACGACGCCATCGTGGTGGTGGAGAACGTCGAGCGAAACATCGAGCTGGGACTCACTCCCGTGGAGGCGACCAAACGCGCCATGGGCGAAGTGACCGGTCCGATCATCGCCACCGCCCTGGTGCTGTGCGCAGTCTTCGTTCCGGCGGCGTTCATCAGCGGCCTGACCGGTCAGTTCTATAAACAGTTCGCCCTGACCATTGCCATCTCCACGGTAATCTCGGCGGTCAACTCCCTGACCCTGTCGCCGGCCCTGGCCGCGGTACTGCTCAAGGGCCATGACGCACCCAAGGACCGTTTCTCCAAGTTCCTGGACAAGATATTCGGTGGCTGGCTGTTCCGTCCGTTCAACCGTTTCTTCGAGCGTGCCAGCCATGGCTACGTGGGTACCGTCGCTCGGGTGATCCGCAGCAGCGGCATCGCCCTGGTGCTCTACGCCGGCCTGATGGTGCTGACGTTCTTCGGCTTCTCCACCACCCCGACCGGCTTCGTGCCCGGCCAGGACAAGCAATACCTGGTGGCCTTCGCCCAACTGCCGGACGCTTCGAGCCTGGACCGCACCGAAGACGTGATCAAGCGCATGTCCGACCTGGCCCTCAAGCAACCGGGCGTTGAAAGCGCCGTGGCCTTCCCCGGCCTGTCGATCAACGGTTTCACCAACAGCCCGAACGCCGGCATCGTGTTCGTGACCCTCAAGCCTTTCGACGAGCGCAAGGACCCGAGCATGTCGGCCGGCGCCATCGCCGGTGCCTTGAACGGCAAGTACTCGGAGATCCAGGAAGCCTACATGGCGATCTTCCCACCGCCGCCAGTACAGGGCCTGGGTACCATCGGTGGTTTCCGCCTGCAAATCGAAGACCGGGGCAACCTGGGCTACGACGAGCTGTACAAAGAAACCATGAACATCATCACCAAGAGCCGCAGCGTGCCGGAACTGGCCGGGTTGTTCACCAGCTACACCGTGAACGTGCCCCAGGTCGATGCCGCCATCGACCGTGAAAAAGCCAAGACCCACGGCGTGGCCGTCAGCGACATCTTCGACACCCTGCAGATTTACCTGGGTTCGCTGTATGCCAACGACTTCAACCGCTTCGGTCGCACCTACCAGGTCAACGTCCAGGCCGAGCAGCAGTTCCGTCTCGAGTCGGACCAGATCGGCCAGCTCAAGGTGCGCAACAACCGTGGCGAGATGATCCCGCTGGCGACCTTCATCAAGGTCAGCGACACCTCGGGGCCGGATCGCGTGATGCACTACAACGGCTTCATCACGGCTGAAATCAACGGTGCCGCTGCCCCGGGGTACAGCTCCGGCCAGGCTGAAAAGGCCATCGAAAAACTGCTCAAGGACGAACTGCCCAACGGCATGACGTACGAATGGACCGACCTGACGTACCAGCAGATTCTCTCGGGCAACACCGCGCTGTTCGTGTTCCCGCTCTGCGTACTGCTGGCGTTCCTGGTGCTCGCGGCACAGTACGAAAGCTGGAGCCTGCCATTGGCGGTGATCCTGATCGTACCGATGACCCTGCTGTCGGCGATTACCGGGGTGATTCTCTCCGGTGGCGACAACAACATCTTTACCCAGATCGGCTTGATCGTACTGGTGGGACTTGCCTGCAAGAACGCGATTCTGATCGTCGAGTTCGCCAAGGATAAACAGCTTGAAGGCATGAACCCGCTGGCGGCGGTCCTCGAAGCGTGCCGCCTGCGTCTGCGGCCGATCCTGATGACCTCCTTCGCCTTCATCATGGGCGTGGTGCCCCTGGTGTTCTCCAGCGGCGCAGGTGCGGAAATGCGTCATGCCATGGGTGTGGCGGTGTTCTCCGGGATGCTCGGCGTGACCTTCTTCGGCCTGCTGCTCACCCCTGTGTTCTATGTACTGATCCGCAACTTCGTCGAGCGCAGCGAGGCCCGCAAGGCGGCCCGGGCTTTGAAACTGGAGGCGCAACAATGAGTTTGAAAGCGTTCGTTCCGAGCTTGCTGGCCCTGGCGTTGAGCGCCTGCGCCGTGGGTCCGGACTACAAGGCACCACAAACGGAGGCGGCTAACATCACCACCGCCACCGACGGTGCCGCCGGCCAGAAGAATTTCGACCGGGCTCGCTTCGAGGGCGTCTGGTGGCAGCAGTTCGACGACCCGACCCTCAACGCGTTGGTGACTCGTTCCCTGGAAGGCAACCGCGAGTTGCGCGTGGCCTTCGCCCGCTTGCGGGCCGCCCGGGCGATTCGCGATGACGCCAGCAATGACGTCATGCCAACCATCACCAGCCGTGCCAGCAGCGACTTGGGCAAGGGCCAGAATCCTACAGGGCAGACGGACGAGCGGATCAACACCGAGCGTTACGACCTGGGCCTGGACATGGCCTGGGAGCTGGACCTGTTCGGACGCATCCGGCGTAACCTGGAAGCCACCGATGCCGATCAGCAGGCGGTCGAAGCCGACCTCTATCAGTTGCAGGTGACGATGATCGCCGAGCTGGTGGACGCCTACGGTCAATTGCGCGGCGCCCAGCTGCGGGAAAGGATCGCCTTGGCGAACCTGAAGAATCAGCAGGATTCGCGCAAGATCACCGAAAGCCTGCGTGATGCCGGCGTCGGCGATCAGCTCGACGTGGTCCGTGCCGATGCCCGCCTGGCGTCTGTAGAAGCCAGCGTGCCGCAACTGCAGGCCGAACAGGTGCGCCAACGCAATCGCATCGCCACGTTGCTGGGCGAGCGCCCGGACAAACTCAGCGTGGACCTGAGTCCGAAACAGTTGCCGGCCATCGCCAAGGCCCTGCCCATCGGCGACCCGGGTGAACTGCTGCAACGACGCCCGGACATTCTCAGTGCCGAGCGTCAACTGGCCGCCGCCACGGCACGCATCGGCGTGGCCAAGGCCGATCTGTTCCCACGGGTCAGCCTGAGCGGTTTCCTCGGCTTCACGGCTGGACGCGGTTCGCAGATCGGCTCCTCGGCCGCCAACGCCTGGGCGCTGGGCCCGAGCATTACCTGGGCCGCTTTCGACCTGGGCAGCGTGCGGGCACGCTTGCGCGGTGCCGATGCCGAGGCGGACGGCGCCCTGGCGGCTTACGAACAGCAAGTGCTGTTGGCCCTGGAGGAATCGGAAAACGCCTTCAGTGACTACGGCAAGCGCCAGCAACGGCTGATTTCGCTGATCCGCCAGAGTGAATCGAGCCGCGCCGCCGCCGACCTGGCCGAGATTCGCTACCGCGAAGGCACCGTGGACTTCCTCGTGCTGCTCGATGCCCAACGTGAACGCCTGGCCGCCGAAGACACCCAGGCCCAGGCCGAAGTGGACCTGTACCGCGGCATCGTCGCGATCTACAAGGCCCTGGGTGGCGGCTGGCAACCGGAAACCGTTGCCAGCAACTGACCCGCCCTGCTCAACCGAGCTCCTTTGGTTGGCCGCAACCAACCAATTCCTTGCCCCGCGTTCATTTGGACGCGGGGCTTTTTTTGCCTATCGCCCACACCCACCATGAAAGTTCCCATTGTGGGAGCGAGCTTGCTCGCGATAGCGGTGGTTCAGTTGGCGGTGATGTCGGATGCGCAGCCGCCATCGCGAGCGAGCTCGCTCCCACAGGGGGGCTCGGGTGGGTACAGGGTTCGTGTCGCCCCCGATTCCGGTGTGGGAGCCGAGCTTGCTCGCGATGGCGGTGGGTCAGTCAATATCGATATCGCTGATCCGACGCCATCGAGAGCAGGCTCGCTCCCACAGGTCCGCTACCGCTATGACAAGGTTTGACTCAAGCCGCCACCTGACCGAAGCTTGCGACATTTCACGCTTCTGGTAATGGATTCCCTGCATGCCCTCGCCTCGCCGTCGCTATCTACTCCTCAGCCTCTGTGTCCTGTTGTTGATCGGTCTTGTCGCGCTATGGCTACGCAGCACCACGCCGCAAATCCCCGAAGCGATCAAGCGCGGTTACAGTGAAGCCCTGGAAAGCGCCCGCAACGGACAGCCGGGAGCGGCACGCATGCTTTACCAGCAACTGGGGCGTCCGGACCTCTCGCCCAAGCGCCGTGTGTGGCTGCACGCCGAACTGCCCAACTACCCCAGCCCGCAAGCCCTGAAACTGGCCGACGCAGACCTGCACAACGAATCACCGGACGTGCGTCGGGCCGCCATCGGCAGCATCGTCGGGCTGGTTCCGACGGGCCAGCGCAGCCTCTTGCTCGGCCCACTCCTGGATGATGACGACCCCAATGTCCGGTTCGCTGCCGTGAATGCGCTGCTGGGTCTATCGCCGGATGACCTCGGTTTGTATTTCGGCGCGATGCAGATCGCCATCGATACCTGGGAGCAGGTGCTCGATGATGGTCCGAAAACCGCGGACGCCCACTACCAGCTCGCCCGGCTGCACCTGCACAACGCCGAATTGAAGAAAGCCCAATTGGCTCTCGAACAGGCCTTGCGCCTGCAACCGGACAATCTCCCGGCGCTGGTCATGCAGATCGAAGTGCTGGACAAACAAGGCCAGAGCGAAGCCGCACGGCAACTGCTTGCCCGACAGTTGCAAACCCAGCCAACGTCGGCTTATCTGCAACATGCGCTGGGCATGTGGCTGCTGCAACACGGCCAGAGCGAGTATGCGGTGCTCGGTCTGGCAAAAGCCGTGGAACTGGAACCCGAGAACCGGCATTACCGCTATGACCTGGCGACCACCCTGCATGCCGAACAGGAAGTGGAAGCGGCGCAGAAACAGTTGCAGGAAATCGTCCAGCGCTACCCTGCCGACCGCAAGGCACGGGTGTTGCTGATCAACTATTGGAAGGAAACCGGTCAGTTGCAGAACGTTCAAGTCCTGTTGGCGCAACTGGAACAGTTGAACCCCGATGACCCGGCGCTGCAACAGGGCCTGTAGGCATTCACTCAATTGCCTGCCGCCTCGCTTCGCTCGACAGCGCCTACAAAGTTTGTGCAGTACGCCGCGTTTTGTCGATTCAAGCGGAACCGCCATCACTGCCAAAGGTCAAGTGTTCAGGCAGTCGATTTCAGGCGTTACCCCGCCTGCTGCCCACTTCCCTAGTCATGAGAGGGCTATTTTTGTCTACATCTAACGAGTTGATCAGTGCAAAAGCCGCCACCGGCATCGAAGGACTGGATGATGTCCTTTCCGGTGGTTTGTCCCGCGGCCATGTGTTCCTGCTAGAGGGGGAACCCGGGACTGGTAAGACCACGGTCGCGTTGCATTTTCTGTTAGCCGGCGCCAAGGCTGGCGAGCGCTCGTTGTACATCACGCTATCGGAAACCGAGCGTGAACTGCGTCAGGGCGCGGCCTCCCACGGCTGGACGCTGGATGACAATATTCATATTTTCGAGCTGACCCCGCCCGAAAGCCTGCTCAATGCCGAGCACCAGCAGAGCCTGCTGTACTCCTCGGACCTGGAACTGGGTGAAGCGACGCGGCAGATTTTCGAAGTGGTCGAACGGGTCAAGCCGACCCGGGTCGTGCTCGACAGCCTGTCGGAAATCCGTCTGCTGGCGCAAAGCTCCCTGCGCTACCGGCGCCAGATCCTGGCGATCAAGCATTACTTTGTGCGCTACGACGCCACGGTCCTGTTGCTCGACGACCTGACCACCGAGTCCCTGGACAAGACCGTGCACAGCGTTGCCCACGGGGTGGTGCGCCTGGAAGAACTGACCCCCAACTACGGCGCCGAACGGCGGCGGATCCGGGTGGTCAAGTATCGCGGGCAGAAATACCGCGGCGGTTACCACGATTTCACCATCATGGGCGACGGCGTGCACGTCTTCCCGCGCCTGGTGGCCGCCGAGCACCGTGGGCAGTACCTGCGCCAGCAACTCTCCAGCGGCATCGGCGAAATGGATGCGCTGCTGGGCGGCGGTATCGAGACAGGGTCCAGTACCTTGATCCTGGGCCCGGCGGGTACCGGCAAGTCGCTGATCGCGCTGATTTTTGCCGCAGCCGCCGTGCATCGCGGCGAGAAAGCCGCACTGTTCATCTTCGATGAAGAGCTGGGCTTGCTGTTCGAGCGCATGAAAAACATCGGCATCGATCTGCAGGCCCTGCTGGAAACCGGCAACCTGCTGATCGAACAGGTCGACGCCGCCGAGTTGTCCCCCGGCGAGTTCTCCCACCGCGTACGCCGTTGCGTCGATGAGGGCAACATCAAGACCGTGGTCATCGACAGTATCAACGGCTATCAGGCGGCGATGCCGGAAGAGAACGCCCTGGTGCTGCACATGCATGAATTGCTGCTCTATCTCAACCGCAAGGGCGCGGCGACCTTCATGACCGTCGCCCAGCACGGCCTGGTCGGCGACATGCAGGCGCCTGTGGACATTACTTATTTGGCCGACACGGTGATTCTGTTGCGTTATTTCGAAGCACTGGGCAAGGTTCGCCGGGCGATCTCCATCATCAAGAAACGCACCGGCAGCCACGAGTCGACCATCCGCGAATACCGCATCAGCCGCCAGGGCATGACCATCGGCGAGCCACTGGAGGCGTTCCAAGGTGTCTTGCGCGGAGTCCCCACCTACATGGGCGAGAGCAACCCGCTGCTCAAGGATGAACACCGGTGACGCCGGCCGAGCCCCTGTCCGAGCGGGCGCTGATCCTCGCGCCGCTGGGACGGGACAGCCAGATCGCCTTGATGATTCTCAATGAGGCCGGTTTTGCCGGCCTCATCTGCCGCCACCTGGGCCATTTGTGCGAAGAGTTGGAAAGCGGTGCCGGCCTGCTGGTGATTTCTTCGGAGGCCTTGGTCGGGCCCGACCTGGAAACGCTGTTCCAGCAAATCGAACAGCAGCCGGCCTGGTCCGACCTGCCCATTGTCTTGCTGACCCATCACGGCGGGCCGGAACAGAACCCGGCGGCCCGTATCGGTACGCAATTGGGTAACGTGACCTTTCTCGAGCGCCCTTTCCATCCTGTGACCCTGATCAGCCTGGTAACCACCGCCCTGCGGGGGCGTCGAAGGCAGTACGAAGCCCGCGACCGCCTGATCGACCTCAGCAACAGCGAACTGCGCTTGCAGACTACCCTTGAAACCCTCGAGCAGCAGGTAGAAGAACGTACCGCCCAGTTGCGCCACAACGAAGAGGCCCTGCGCCAGTCGCAAAAAATGGAAGCGGTCGGACAGTTGACCGGCGGTATCGCCCACGACTTCAACAACATGCTCACCGGGATCATCGGCAGCCTCGAACTGCTGCGTCGGCGCCTGGCCCGCGGCCGTACCGAGGACCTGGACAGCCTGATCGACCTGGGCGTGACCTCGGCCAACCGCGCCGCTGGCCTGACCCATCGCCTGCTGGCTTTTTCCCGACGGCAATCGCTGGATTCCAAGGCCGTCCAGATGAATACGCTGGTGCTGTCCATGGGCGAGCTGCTGCAACGCAGCCTCAACGAAAGCATTCACCTGGACATGCGATTGGACGAACAGCTCTGGGTCGCCGAGGCCGACCCCAACCAACTGGAAAGCGCCCTGCTCAACCTGGTGCTCAATGCCCGGGATGCCATGCCCAACGGTGGAAACCTGGTGGTACAGACCTGCAACCGACACCTGGACGCCGACTTCACCGATGCCTACACCAACCTGGAGCCCGGCGACTATGTGGTGCTGAGCGTGCAGGACACCGGTTGTGGCATGCCCGAAGCGGTGATCGGCCGCGCTTTCGACCCGTTTTTCACCACCAAGCCGATCGGCCAGGGCACCGGGCTGGGCCTGTCGATGATCTATGGCTTCAGCAAGCAGTCGCGTGGCCACGTGACCATCGACAGCGAAGTCGACAAAGGCACCACCGTGAACCTGTACCTGCCGCGCTTCCGCGGTGAAGAAGTCCACGAACCCCAGGTCACCACCCAGCACGCCGCCCATGCGCAGGACGGCGAAACCGTGCTGATCGTCGAGGACGATCCGGCGGTGCGGGTGTTGGTGAGCGCGGTGTTGAGCGAACTGGGTTATGCCTTTGTGGAAGCGGCTGACGCCAATGGCGCGGTCCCGATCCTCCAGTCAGGCCAACGCATCGACCTGCTGATCAGCGACGTAGGCCTGCCCGGCATGAATGGTCGGCAACTGGCGGAAATCGGCAGGCAGGTGCGTCCGGACCTGCGGGTGCTGTTCATCACCGGCTACGCCGAGCATGCGGCGGTACGTGGCGGCTTCCTTGACCCTGGGATGCAGATGATCACCAAACCGTTCACGTTTGATCTGTTGACGGCCAAGGTACGGGAGATGATTAAGGTTTGAGGCGATGGGCAGGCATTGTGGCGAGCCCGCTGGCTCCCGCAAGCGGGCGCGGTAGCAGCTGTCGAGCGGAGCGAGGCTGCGATCTTTCCCCAGACACTTGAATCTCCAGCGAAAGATCAAAAGATCGCAGGCTTCGCCAGCTCCTACATAGCCCAGCGGGAGCAAGCTCCCTCGCCGCAGCGTTTTGCCTGATCTGCCGGGACATGCCCCCTCACCCGGCCTACTACGACAACATCGACTGCATGATGCGCTGTAACTCATCCAAGTCGAACGGCTTATCCAGGATCGGGGCCTTGCGGGTGATGGGGCTATCGGTATCGCGCACTTCCTGTGCGTAGCCACTGATGAAGATGACCTTCAGTTCAGGTCGCAACTTGACCGCAGGCTCGGCGATCTGTACGCCGGAAATACCGCCCGGCAGGCGAAAGTCGGTAATCATCATGTCCAGATGCGGCTTGCTCGCCAGGATCTCGAACGCCTGGTCACCGTTTTCGGCCTGCAACACCCGGTATCCCTCGCCCGACAGGTAGGCCGACAGCACCATCAGGATCGACGGGTCATCCTCGACGATCAATACAACATCTTGCGCATCTTCACTCATGAGAAGCCTTTGTTCGATCAATAGCTGCTGATACGACCTTAGGGTCTCTCAGAGGTTGCGTCTGTTCGGCGGTTTTGTCTAAGACAGTTTTCTGCAAGGGCAGGCAAACCCGAAACAACGACCCTTCATGGAGACGACTGTCGACCGTGATCGTCCCGCCATGGGCCGTGACAATCTGCTCGGAAATGAACAGCCCCAGCCCCAGCCCTGAAGCGGCCGCCTTGGACGATACGCGCTCGAACTGCTGGAAGATACGTTTCTGGTTCTCCTCGCTGATGCCGATGCCGTGGTCCCGGACCTCGACGCAGGCATGCTCGGGCGTCTTGTAGACACGCACTTCGATCGGGTTCTTGCCACCGTAGCGCAGCGCATTGGTCAACAGGTTCGACACCACTTGTTCGATGCGAAACTCATCCCACAGCCCTTCCACCACCGGCTCGGCCAGGCAGGTCAATGAGCACTCGGCGATGGCAAACTGCGGCTGGAAGTTGCGCAGCAGATTTTCCACCAGTGCCGTCAAATTGAAGCGGGTCGGACGGATCGACAGCTTGCCGGTACGAATCCGCGACACATCCAGCATGTCCTCGATCAGCCGGATCAGGCTCTTGATCTGGCGCTCGTCACGCTCGACCATCGCCCGCACCTTGTCCAGGCTGAAGGCCGCGGCATTGTCCCGGGCCAGGTGCATCTTGCGCAGTTGGGTCTCGAGAATCAGGCCATTGAGGGGGGTGCGCACCTCGTGGGCGACAATGGACATGAAGTCGTCGCGCATACGCACCGCTTGCTCCAGCTCGCCACGGGTGGCCTCCAGTTGCTGCAACAGGACCTCCTGCTCCCGCCGGCTCTGCTCGAGGGCCACGACTTGTTCCTTTATGGCCTTTCGCTGGCGATACAGCTCGACGAACACATTGACCTTGCTCTTGACGGCCTGGGTGTCCAGCGGCTTGTGCAGGAAGTCCACCGCGCCGGTTTCATAACCGGTGAAGGCGTAGTTGCGCTCACGACCGGCGGCGCTGACGAAAATGATCGGGATGCTGCGGGTCTTCTCCGTGCCGCGCATCAGCTCGGCAAGGCCGAAGCCGTTCATATCGGGCATCTGCACATCGATGATGGCCAGGGCAAAGTCGTGTTGCAGCAGCAGGGACAGTGCTTCGTCCGCCGACAAGGCCTTGAAGACCTCGCGGTCGGGGCCCCTGATCAGCGCTTCCAGGGCCAACAGATTCTCAGGCAGATCGTCGACGATCAGCAGTTTGGCTTGAACATCTCTTGGCATGTGGTTCATTCCAGCCCGGCCAGTAATTGGCCGATGCCTTGCAAAGTAAGGATATGGTCGGGCTCATGCAGGGCCAGCGCCGCTTCGGGCATGGTGGCGACCTGGGCTTCAGCGGGGTCCTGGACCACGGTGATTCCGCCCAGCGCCCTGACCTTCGCCAGGCCCCGGGCGCCATCGCTATTGGCGCCGGTCAACACCACGGCCAGCAACTTCTCGCCGTAGACATCGGCGGCCGACTCGAACAGCACGTCGATGGACGGTCGCGAATGATGTACGGGTTCCTCCAGGCTCAACGACAGGCAACGGTCGGCCTCGACCGACAGGTGATAGCCGGGCGTGGCGACGTACAAGGTGCCCGGTGCGATGTCCTGCTTGTCCCGGGCTTCCTCTACCGGCACCGCCAGGCGATGGCCGAGCACGGAGGCCAGTTGGCTGTCGCGCTCATCCGGCAAATGCAGTACCGCCAGGATGGGCAGGCCGAAACCTTGGCGCAGGTGTCCGAATACCCTGAGCAACGCTTCGACGCCGCCGGCCGATGCACCGACGACAATGGCCTCGATGGGCGGGTTGGATCTGTCCTTCGTCTGGTTCATAGCTTGCGATAGATCCGTTCCTGTTTGACCAACGGCTCGAATCGATGACCGTAAGCCGAAAAATCCAAGGTCTCCTTGCTGCCCAATACCAGGAAACCACGGTGGCAAAGGGACTCATGGAACAGTCCAAACGCACGATCTTGCAGTTTTTTATTGAAGTATATCAATACATTACGGCATGAAATTAATTGTGTTTCTGAAAAAACACTGTCGGTCGCCAGGCTGTGATCGGCAAAGGTCACGTTCTCGCACAGGCTTTTATCGAACATCGCATAATCGTAGGCGGCGGTGTAGTAATCGGCAAACGATCGCCGTCCTCCAGCGCTCTGGTAGTTCTGCGTATAGGTGCGCACGTTTTCCAGGGAGAAAATACCCTGTTTGGCTTTTTCCAACGAGCGCGGATTGATATCGGTGGCGTAGATCAATGTGCGGTCCAGCAGGCCTTCTTCTCGCAGCAGGATCGCCATGGAGTAGACCTCCTCCCCCGTGCTGCAACCGGCGATCCAGATCTTGATCGAAGGGTACGTCCTGAGCAGCGGCACGACTTCCTCGCGGATCGCCAGGAAATGCGAAGGGTCGCGAAACATTTCGCTGACGGGGATCGTCAGCAGTTGCAGCAACTGCATGAATGCACCCGGGTCGTGCAGCACGCGCTCCTGCAAGGCCGAGATGGTCTTGCACTCGAACTGGCTCAACGCATGGTGGACCCGGCGCTTGATGGAGGCGCCGGAATAATCGCGAAAATCGTAGCTGTACTTGAGGTAAATCGCTTCGATCAACAAACGAAGTTCAATGTCAGTGTCACGTTCCACTAAATTCTTTCCATATTCGGCAACCACACGCGAATCAGCGAGAACAGACGATCCAGATCGATCGGCTTGGCCAGGTAGTCATTGGAACCCGCCGCCAGGCAGCGTTCCTGATCGTCCTTCATGGCCTTGGCCGTCACGGCGATGATAGGCAGCTTGCGCCAGCGCGGATCCTTGCGGATCAGCGTGGTGGCTTCGAAACCGTCCATCTCCGGCATCATCACATCCATCAGCACCAGGTCGATGTCGTCGAATTCATTCAGGCGATCGATCGCCTCCAAGCCATTACGGCCAATGACCACGATCGCCCCCTTCGCCTCCAGGGCGCTGGTCAGGGCAAAGATGTTGCGTACATCGTCGTCCACCAACAGCACCTTGCGGCCTTCGAACACCTTGTCGCGGCTGCGGGCGGTCTTGAGCATCCGCTGTCGTTCATGGGACAACCGGGATTCGACTTTGTGCAGAAAGAGTGTCACCTCGTCCAGCAGGCGCTCTGGCGAACGGGCGCCCTTGATGATGATCGAGCGTGAATATTTGCGCAGTTCGGCTTCTTCGTCCCGTGTCAGGTTGCGCCCGGTGTAGACGATCACCGGAGGAAAGGAACAGATGTCTTCGCTGGACATGCGCTTGAGCAGGTCATTGCCGAGCATGTCCGGCAACTTCAGGTCGATGATCATGCAGTCGTAGACATTGGTCCGCAGCAGGTCCAGGGCCTGCTGGGCCAAGCCAACGGCGGTGATCTCTATGTCATCGTCGCCGATCAGGCGGGTAATACTGTCGCGCTGCAGATCATCGTCTTCCACCAGCAGCACCCGCTTGACCTTCTGGGTCAGCTTGGCCTCCAGGCGGGCGAACACGTCCTTGAGTTCTTCACGGGTGGTCGGCTTGACGGCATAGCCGATGGCGCCCATGTGCATGGCGGCTTCGACACGGTCTTCGACGGAAATCACGTGCACCGGGATGTGCCGGGTTTCGGCCTGCTCCTTGAGTCGCTGCAACACCGTCAGCCCGGAATGGTCCGGCAGGCGCATGTCCAGCAGGATCGCGTCGGGAGCCAGTTGCAAAGCCAGGTCGAAGCCTTCGTCGGCACCGTGGGCCACCAGGCACTGGTAACCGAGCTCGTGAGCGAGGTCGAACAGAATCCGGGCGAACTTGGGCTCGTCCTCGATCACCAGGATGCACCGGGTGTCGAACGGCGCCTTGTCGCGGTCGTCGGCGAACCGCGCAATCGACGTGTCCACGTCAGCGACCAGCGGCGCCGGTGCGGCTTTGGGCGCGACAGGCGCCGGCGCGGTGGCCGTCGGGGTGAAGGTCATCGGCGTTATCGGCGTGTCACCGGGTTCGACATAACGCTCAGGCATTACCAGCGTAAACACACTGCCCTGCCCCGGCTCGCTGGAGACCGAAATCGAGCCGCCCAGCAACATGGCCAGGTCCCGGGAAATCGACAATCCCAGGCCAGTGCCACCGTAGCGACGGTTGGTGGTGCCATCGGCCTGGCGGAACGCTTCGAAAATGCTTTGCTGTTGATCGACGGCGATGCCGATCCCGGAGTCCCGTACGATGAACGCGATGCCCGAGCCTGGCTGGCCGGCCACGGACAGGCTGACGGAACCTTGCTCGGTGAATTTCACGGCGTTGGACAGCAGGTTCTTGATCACCTGCTCCAGGCGCTGGCGGTCGGTGTAGAGCATCGCCGGCGCATCGGGCAGCACCTGGACCTCGAAATTCAGGCCCTTGTCAGCAGCCAACGGCTTGAACATATCCTGCAACCCTTCCACCAGGCGCTGCACGCTGGTGTTTTCCGGACGCACTTCCAGCTTTCCGGCCTCGACCTTGGAGATGTCGAGAATGTCGTTGATCAGGTTCAGCAGGTCGTTGCCGGCGGAGTAGATCGACTCGGCAAACTTGACCTGCTCCTCGCTGAGGTTGTGCTGCGGGTTCTCCGCCAGCAGCTTGGACAGGATCAGCGAGCTGTTGAGCGGCGTGCGCAACTCGTGGGACATATTGGCCAGGAACTCGGACTTGTACTTGCTCGAGCGCTGCAGCTCTTCGGCGCGCTCCTGCAACTGGATCTGGGCCAGGTTCAATTCGCTGTTCTTCTGGTCCATGGCGTCGCGCTGCTCGGCCAATTGCTCGTTGGTCTGCTCCAGTTCCTGTTGCTGGGCTTCCAGGTGGACCTGGGATTCCTTGAGGATGCGCGACTGTTCTTCCAGCTCTTCGTTGGCGGTCTTGAGTTCTTCCTGCTGGACTTGCAGCTCTTCGTTCAACTGCTGGGTTTCGGCCAGTACTTCCTGCAGACGCTGGCGATAACGGGCGGCTTCGATGGAGGTGCCGATATTGCCGGCGATCAGCTCCAGCAACTCGATGTCACGCTCGGTCAGTGGCCGCAGGAAACCCAGTTCGATGACACCGTTGATCCGGTCATCGTCACTGGTGGGCACCACCAGCACGCTGTTGGGCAGGCCTTGCCCCAATCCGGAGCTGACTTTCAGGTAATCGTCCGGTACGTCGTCCAGACGGATAAGACGCCCTTGCTGCGCGGCCTGGCCAACGATGCCTTCGCCGGCGACGATCACCTGCTGTTGTTCTTCATCCTCCCGTGACAGGCCGTAGGTGGCGACACGCCTCAAGACACCACTTTCTTCCCGCGCATAAAGCGCAGCGACAGCGACGCCCAGGTATTTCGCACAGAACTGCAGGATATTGCGGCCCAACAGGTTCAGCGACAGTTGTCCCAGGACCTGCTCGGCCAGTTGCGTCTGGCCGCTTCGCAGCCAGGCCTGCTTCTCCAAGTGCAAAGCGCTGCGTTGCTGGACTTTCAGGCTGGCGCTGTAGCTTTTGGACAGACTCAACAGATCCCGGCGACCGACGTAGGCCAGGAGCCCGCTGACCGCTGCGACGAACAACAGGTAAAGGACAATGCTCCAGACGGTCGTGGTGCGCACATCCTGGTTGCGCGCCGCACGCAATTGTTGCTCGGTCTCGACGACTTCTTCGAAGGACTGACGGATTTCGTCGGTCAGGCGCTTGCCGCGCCCGGCCTTCAACGCCCCCCGGTAATCGCCGCTGCTGCGTTGCAGGTCGATCATGCTTTGGGCGTAATTGGCCCACTCCGTCTGGAGCGCTTGGATCTTGTGCAGACGGTCGGTCTGGACGGGGTTGTCGGCTGTCAATTCCAGCAATGTGTCCAACGCCACGGCAATCCTTGGCTTGGCCACCTCATAGGGGTCGAGGAAGTGCTCGTCACCACTCAACAGGAAACCGCGCATGCCGGTTTCCAGGTCCACACTCAGCTTGAACGCTTCGTTGGCGTTATTGATCACCCTGTCGGTATGGCCGACCCACTGGATCACCGACAGCAGGTACGTGATGAGGATGATGAAAAACACCGCGCTGAGGGCGCCCATGCCCAACGGCAGGCTGATATTGCGGCTCAGGAGCTTGCGAAAGCTTTGCTCGTCGACCGAAGACGAAGGAGTCATGGAAAGGGGCCTTGGTGGACAGTTGAAATCGGTGGAGTTTGCCCGAAAAACCGCGCTTGGATCCACATTTTCTGACAAAGTCAAAGAAGCAAATCCCACGACAATCCGTCTTGTAGCAGGGAAGCGACTATCCTTGTCAGCTCTTGTACTATAGATCCTTTCTTGTACAACCCAGGGAACTTGTGCCGCCTTGGCACTTACTCATGAATGAGGCCATTTTTTTTCGTGCCCCTCCCGCTCCCATCTTTCGAGAATGTCGACTATGCCCACCACCCCTGCCGCCACCCAGCCCACCATCCTGGTAGTCGAAGACGATGACATCGTGCGGATGTTGATCGTCGACGTGCTGGAGGAACTGGAGTACCAGGTGCTGGAGGCGGACGGTTGTGAGCAGGCGCTGAGTTTTTTGCGCGACCACCAACAGGACATCGCCCTGATGATGACCGACGTCGGCCTGCCGGTAATGGACGGACGCGAATTGGCCAAGCAGGCTCGACTCGAGCGGCCACAGCTGCCGGTGCTGTTTGCCAGCGGATATGCCGAAAGCATTGATGTGCCTGAAGGCATGTCGGTGATCGGCAAACCCTTCTCCATCGATCAATTACGGGACAAGGTCAAAAGCATTCTTGCTTGAGCCGGATCGTATTCTTGGTCACTATCGGCGCCCCCGCGCGCCGATGGCGCCTGATTCGCTCCGAGGAACCCCCTGCCCATGCATCACCCCACTGCCACCAAAGTCCTGGTTATCGGCTATGTCTGGCCCGAGCCGCGCTCATCGGCTGCCAGTGGGCACGTCATGCAGATCCTCGACACCTTCCTCGGCCAAGGCTGGGACATCACCTTCAGCAGCCCGGCCGGCCCGGGCGAGCAGCGCGCCGACCTGGTCGCGCTGGGTATCCGCGAAGTGCCCATCGAACTCAATAACAGCAGCTTCGACGCGTTCATCCAGACACTTGCGCCGGACATCGTGCTGTTCGACCAGTTCATGATGGAAGAACAGTTCGGCTGGCGCGTCGAAAAGCACTGCCCCGGCGCCCTGCGGGTGCTGGAAACCTCCGACCTGCAAAGCCTGCGTCACGCCCGGCATCAACGTCTGAAAGAGCGCCTGAAGCGCGATGAGGCGAGCGAGGACTTCAGCGACCTCTTCGCCCCGGCCCTGGGCGAGGAATTCCAACGGATGGCCGACACCGACCTGGCCAAGCGGGAAATCGCCGCCCTGTACCGCTGCGACCTCAACCTGATGGTGTCCGAGGTTGAAATCGAACTGCTGGTGGAGCACTTCAAACTGCCCCGCAACCTGCTGCACTGGTGCCCGTTGATGCTGGACCTGCCCGGTGAACCGTCGGTACCGTTCGAGGACCGGGCGCATTTCCTGAGTATCGGCAACTTTCGCCACGCGCCGAACTGGGACGCCGTGCTCTGGATGAAAAACGCCATCTGGCCGCTGATCCGCCAGCAATTGCCCGGCGCGCAACTGCACCTGTACGGCGCCTATACCCCGCCCAAAGCCGCCGCACTGCACAATCCGGCCCAGGGCTTTCACATCATGAACTGGGCCGAGGACGCCTTGCAGGTCATGTCGGCGGCGCGCATCTGCCTGGCGCCGTTGCGTTTCGGCGCCGGGATCAAGGGCAAGCTGATCGACGCCATGCTCTGCGGCACCCCAAACGTCACCACGCCCGTGGGAGCCGAAGCCATGCATGGCGACATGCCCTGGCCCGGATCGATTGCCCAGAGCGCCGAAGGCATCGCCGGCGCGGCGGTACAGTTGTATAGCGACCAGGCGCGCTGGACCCAGGCCCAGCACGCAGGCCTGGCGCTGCTGGCGAGCCGCTACCGGCAACAGGTGCATGGGCCGGCGCTGATCGACAGCATCAACGCCTGCCGAGCGGACCTGGCACAACGACGCCGGGACAATTTCACCGGTAGCATGCTGCGTCACCACCAGCACAAAAGCACCCAATACATGTCCCAATGGATCGAAGAAAAAAACCGCAACGGTTAGACACCAGGGTGGCACCTGCCTGGCGAAGGGGGCATTATCCAGTGGCGATAACAATAAAAGCGCCAGGCCCATGACCCGAACAGCCAGAGTCACCGACCCCTCCTACGAGTTGATGGACGACCATAACGGGCTGTCCATCATCTACCGCCAGCACGGCTTTCCCTGCCCGCTGGTGCGCTGGCATTTCCACAAGGAATACGAGCTGCACTTGATCGTCGCCAGTTCCGGCAAGGTGTTCATTGGCGACTACATCGGCAACTTCTACCCCCAGTCGCTGTTTCTCACCGGACCCAACCTGCCCCACAACTGGATCAGCCAGGTGGCCGAGGACGAAGTGGTGCCCAAGCGCGACATGTTGGTGAACTTCACCGACGAGTTGTTCGAAAGCGGCCACCAGGTATTCGCCGAACTCAAGACGGTCGCACCGCTGCTCGAACGCGCCCAATACGGCATCGAGTTCCGTTGCAAGCGCACCATCCGCCAGGCCATGAGCCTGATGCAGCGCATCGCCGATTCCCAGGGCATGAGCCGCCTGGGGCACTTTTTCATCCTGATGGAGCTGCTGGCCGCCACGGATGACTACCAACTGCTGTCCGGCGCGACCGCCCCGCAAACGGCGGACGAACACAGCATCGACCGCACCAACCGCGCGGTGGACTACATCTTTGCCCATTACGCCCGGGAGCTGCCCCTGGAAGAAGTCGCCGAACACCTGGGCATGAAACCCACCTACTTCAGCCGGGTGTTCAAACAGGCCACTGGCCGCTGCTTCATCGAATTCGTCAATCGCCTGCGCATCAGCAAATCCTGCGAATTGCTGGCCGACGGCGACAAACCGGTGACGGACGTGTGTTTTGAGTCCGGCTTCAACAACATCTCCAATTTCAATCGGCGCTTCCAGCAGCTCAAGGGCATGACGCCTTCCCACTACCGGCGGCTGGCGGTGCAGCGGTTGACCGAGCAGAACCAGGGCTGACCCTGTGGCGAGGGGATTTATCCCCTCGCCACAGATGAACTCCCCACCAGAAATTTTCTTGAGTGCAAAAAAGTATCAGTACAAGTGCGACGGATGATTTGTCACACCGTCCATTGAAGGCTGTAATCAGCGCACATTCTTCCCTTCATCCGGAAGACACAAAAACAATAACTGTCCTTCCGCAGCTTTCGGGCGCGGAAAAGGAGTGCGCGATGAAACCTTCGGTAAAAGCTCTGCTTGTCTCCACCTGCATGACCCTCAGTAGCGTCAGCTTCGGCGCACAGACCCTCACCATTGCCACTGTCAACAACAGCGACATGATCCGCATGCAAAAGCTCTCGAAAACCTTCGAGGCCGAGCACCCGGACATCAAGCTCAACTGGGTGGTGCTCGAAGAAAACGTCCTGCGCCAGCGCCTGACCACCGACATCGCCACCCAAGGCGGACAGTTCGACGTGCTGACCATTGGCATGTACGAAGCTGCACTCTGGGGCGCCAAGGGTTGGCTGGAGCCGATGAAGGATTTGCCGGCCTCCTACGACCTGGACGACGTTTTCCCTTCCGTGCGTGATGGTTTGTCGGTTAAAGGCTCTCTATACGCCCTGCCGTTCTATGCCGAAAGCTCGATCACCTATTACCGCACGGACCTGTTCAAGGACGCCGGGCTGACCATGCCCGAACACCCGACCTGGACCCAGATCGGTGAGTTCGCAGAAAAACTCACCGACAAATCCAAGGAGCAATATGGCCTGTGCCTGCGAGGCAAGGCCGGTTGGGGCGAGAACATGGCGCTCATCACCACCCTGGCCAACGGTTATGGCGCGCGCTGGTTCGACGAGAAGTGGCAACCGCAATTCAATGGCCCCGAGTGGAAAGACGCACTCAACTTCTATGTCGACAACATGAAGAAATCCGGCCCGCCGGGTGCCTCCAGCAACGGTTTCAACGAAAACCTGGCGCTGTTCAACAGCGGCAAATGCGCGATCTGGGTGGATGCCAGCGTCGCCGGCTCGTTCGTCACCGACAAGACCCAGAGCAAGGTATCCGATCACGTTGGATTCACCTTCGCTCCCCACGAAAAAACCGACAAAGGCACCTCGTGGATGTACTCCTGGTCGCTGGCCATCCCGACCAGCTCCAAAGCCAAGGAAGCCGCCACGGTCTTTACCACTTGGGCGACGTCCAAGGAGTACAGCCAATTGGTCGCCAAGACCGACGGCATTGCCAACGTACCGCCAGGCACCCGCACCTCGACCTACAGCGACGAGTACATGAAGGCCGCGCCGTTTGCCAAGGTGACCCTGGAATCGTTGAAAGTCGCCGATCCGAAAGCGCCAACCCTCAAACCGGTGCCCTACATCGGCATCCAGCTGGTGACCATTCCCGAATTCCAGGCCATCGGCACCCAGGTGGGCAAGTTCTTTTCGGGCGCGCTGACCGGCCAGCAGACCGTGGACCAGGCGTTGACCGCCGCGCAGTCCACCACCGAACGCGAGATGAAACGCGCTGGGTATCCCAAGTAGTCAGCTTATTGAGGCCCGCTCCCGATACCTGTGGGAGCGAGCTCGCTCGCGATGAGGGCCTTCCGGCCAATATCACGAGTGACTGACACGACGCCATCGCGAGCAAGCTCGCTCCCACAGTGGATCTTCATAGGCCCGCAAAAATCGGTTCAATGCCATGAATAGCTCAACTACAACCGCCAAAGCCCCCATCGAGATTGCCCCGCCGCCGGCGCGCAAGATCCGCCTGGCCAACCCCGGCTGGTTCCTGGTCAGCCCTTCGGTGGCCTTGTTGCTGCTGTGGATGATCGTGCCGCTGGGCATGACCGTCTACTTCTCGATGATCCGCTACAACCTGCTCTACCCCGGCGAAAACGAATTCGTCGGGCTGGAGAACTTCACCTATTTCCTGACCGACTCGGGTTTCATGCCCGGCGCCACCAATACCTTGTTGCTGGTGGGCAGCGTGCTGTTTATCAGTATCGTCCTCGGGGTATTGATCAGCGCGCTGCTGGAGGCCAGTGAGTTTTTCGGTCGCGGCATCGTCCGCGTGCTGCTGATCTCGCCGTTCTTCATCATGCCCACCGTCGGTGCGCTGATCTGGAAGAACCTGATCTTCCACCCGGTCTCGGGCATCCTCGCCTCGGTGTGGAAGCTGTTCGGCGCCCAGCCGGTGGACTGGCTGGCCCATTACCCGCTGCTGTCGATCATCATCATCGTGAGCTGGCAATGGCTGCCCTTTGCGATTCTGATCCTGATGACCGCCATGCAGTCGCTGGACCAGGAACAGAAAGAAGCCGCCCGCCTGGACGGTGCCGGCCCCATTGCGATCTTCTGGCACCTGACCCTGCCGCACCTGGCCCGCCCGATTGCCGTGGTGCTGATGATCGAAACCATCTTCCTGCTGTCGGTGTTCGCCGAGATCTTCACCACCACCAACGGTGGCCCCGGCTATGCCTCCACCAACCTTGCCTACCTGATCTACAACCAGGCGCTGGTGCAGTTCGACGTCGGCATGGCTTCGGCCGGTGGCCTGATTGCCGTGGTCATTGCCAACATCGCCGCCATCATCCTGGTCCGGATGATCGGCAAAAACCTCACCGACAAGCAATGAGGCCGTCGCCATGACTCTTCAACAATCCCGTCGCCTGCAAAGCCTGCTGCTGGGCACGCTGGCCTGGGCCATCGCGATCCTGATCTTTTTCCCGATCTTCTGGATGGTGCTGACCAGCTTCAAGACTGAAATCGACGCGTTCGCCACGCCGCCGCAGTTCATCTTCACGCCGACCCTGGAGAACTACCTGCACATCAACGAGCGCAGCAACTACTTCAGCTTCGCCTGGAACTCCGTGGTGATTTCCTTCAGCGCCACCGCCCTTTGCCTGCTGATCGCGGTACCGGCGGCCTACTCCATGGCGTTCTATGAAACCCAGCGCACCAAAGGCACGTTGTTGTGGATGCTCTCCACCAAAATGCTGCCACCGGTGGGGGTGCTGATGCCGATCTACCTGCTGGCCAAGCAATTTGGCCTGCTGGACACGCGTGTCGCGCTGATCATCATCTACACGCTGATCAACCTGCCCATCGTGGTCTGGATGATTTACACCTACTTCAAGGACATTCCCCGCGACATCCTCGAGGCCGCACGCCTGGATGGCGCCACGCTCTGGCAGGAAATGGTCCGCGTGCTGCTGCCGATTGCCAAGGGCGGCCTGGCGTCCACCGTGCTGCTGTCGCTGATCCTGTGCTGGAACGAGGCGTTCTGGTCGCTGAACCTCACCTCTTCCAAGGCCGCGCCCCTGACGGCATTGATCGCTTCCTATTCCAGCCCGGAAGGTTTGTTCTGGGCCAAATTGTCGGCCGTCTCGACCCTGGCCTGCGCACCGATCCTGATCTTTGGCTGGATCAGCCAGAAACAGCTGGTGCGCGGTTTGTCCTTCGGCGCGGTGAAATGAACCGTCAAAAGATCGCAGGCTTCGCCAGCTCCTACACACAGCCCACAGCCTTCACGAGCCCTGTAGGAGCTGTCGAGTGCAACGAGGCTGCGATCTTTCCCAGTCAACTGAATAAATGACAAGTGGAGGCCCATCATCATGGCCAACCTGAAAATCAAGAATTTGCAAAAGGGTTTCGAAGGCTTCTCCATCATCAAGGGCATCGACCTTGAGGTGAACGACCGCGAGTTCGTGGTCTTCGTCGGCCCGTCGGGCTGTGGCAAATCCACGCTGCTACGGCTGATCGCCGGTCTGGAAGAGGTCAGCGACGGCACCATCGAACTGGATGGCCGGGACATTACCGAAGTCAGCCCGGCCAAGCGCGACCTGGCCATGGTGTTCCAGACCTACGCCTTGTATCCGCACATGAGCGTGCGCAAGAACATGTCCTTCGCCCTCGACCTGGCCGGTGTGCCCAAGGCCGAAGTCGAGAAGAAGGTCAACGAAGCGGCGCGCATCCTCGAACTGGGGCCGATGCTCGAGCGCAAGCCCAAGCAACTGTCCGGCGGCCAGCGCCAGCGCGTGGCGATCGGTCGGGCCATCGTGCGCAACCCGAAAATCTTCCTGTTCGACGAACCGCTGTCCAACCTCGACGCCGCCCTGCGGGTGCAGATGCGCCTGGAACTGGCACGCCTGCACAAGGAGCTGCAGGCGACCATGATCTATGTGACTCACGACCAGGTCGAAGCCATGACCCTGGCCGACAAGGTGGTAGTGCTCAATGGCGGGCGCATCGAACAGGTCGGCTCACCGCTGGAGCTGTATCACCAGCCTGCCAACCTGTTTGTCGCCGGGTTCCTCGGCACGCCGAAAATGGGCTTCCTCAAAGGCAAGGTCACCGCCCTGGACAGCCAGGGCTGTGAGGTGCTGCTGGACGCCGGCACGCGTATCAACCTGCCGCGCAGCGGTGCCAGCCTGAGCGTTGGCGGCGCGGTGACCCTGGGGATTCGTCCGGAACACCTGAACCTGGCGCAACCGGGCGATTGCACGTTGCAAGTCACCGCCGACGTCAGCGAGCGACTGGGCAGCGACACCTTCTGTCACGTCGTCACGACATCCGGCGAAGCCTTGACCATGCGGGTTCGCGGCGACCTGGCGAGCCGTTTCGGCGAGCAACTGAGCCTGCACCTGGACGCCGAACACTGCCACTTATTCGATGCCGAGGGCGTGGCGGTGAGCCGCGCGCTGCGCGCCGCCGCCTGATTGCCGAGAATTGCGATGAAACTCAACCGACAAAACCTGCACAACCTCAACCCCGACGTAGCCCTGCCCGCCTACCCCTTGGGCGACATCCGCCAGGGCATCGCCCATATCGGTGTCGGCGGTTTCCACCGGGCTCACCAGGCCTACTACACCGATGCGCTGATGAACACCGGTGCCGACCTGGACTGGGCCATCTGCGGCGTGGGCCTGCGGACCGAGGATCGCCGCGCCCGGGATGACTTGGCCAGCCAGGATTACCTGTTCACCCTGTACGAGCTGGGCGATACCGATGACACCGAAGTCCGGGTGATTGGCGCGATCAATGACATGTTGCTGGCCGAAGATGGCGCCCAGGCGCTGATCGACAAGCTGGCCGAGCCGCAGATCCGCATCGTTTCGCTGACCATTACCGAAGGTGGCTACTGCATCGACGACAGCAATGGCGAATTCATGGCCCATCTGCCGCAGATCCAGCACGACCTGACCCATCCCGAAGCACCGAAAACCGTCTTCGGCTTTCTCTGCGCCGCCCTGGCCAAGCGTCGCGCGGCCGGTATCCCGGCGTTCACGTTGATGTCTTGCGATAACCTGCCCCACAACGGCGCCGTGACCCGCAAGGCGTTGCTGGCCTTCGCCGTGTTGCGCGACGCGGAGTTGGGGCAGTGGATCGACCGCAATGTCAGCTTCCCCAACGCCATGGTCGATCGCATCACACCCATGACCAGCGTCGCCCATCGCCTGCAACTGCATGACGAACATGGCATCGACGACGCTTGGCCGGTGGTCTGCGAACCATTCGTGCAGTGGGTGCTGGAAGATAAATTCGTCAACGGTCGCCCGGCCTGGGAAAAGGTCGGCGTACAGTTTACCGATGACGTTTCTCCCTATGAAGAGATGAAAATCAAGTTGCTCAACGGCAGTCACCTGGCGTTGACCTACCTGGGCTTTCTCAAGGGTTATCGCTTCGTCCACGAAACCATGAACGACCCGCTGTTCGTGCGTTACATACGCGCCTACATGGACCTGGACGTGACGCCCCAACTGGCACCGGTACCGGGCATCGACCTGACCGCCTACAAGAACACCCTGGTGGAACGTTTTTCCAACCAGGCGATTGCCGATCAGTTGGAGCGGGTCTGTTCGGACGGCTCGTCGAAGTTTCCAAAATTCACCGTCCCGACCCTCAACCGCTTGATTGCCGATGGCGGCGAAACCCGCCGTGCGGCACTGGTCGTGGCGGCCTGGGCCATGTACCTGAAGGGCGTGGACGAGAACGGCGTGACGTATTCGATCCCGGACCCGCGGGCAGCGTTCTGCCAGGCATTGGTGGCTGACGATGCGCTGGTGACCCAGCGGATGCTGGAGGTGGAAGAAATCTTTGGCACGGCGATCCCCCGCTCGCCGGAGTTCGTGGCAGCATTCGAATGGTGCTGCAACAGCTTGCGCGAGCACGGGGTAACACGAACACTTGAGCGGGTATTGGCTGACGCAGAATAAGCCTGCGGATGCGGTCGCTTTTTGTGGCGAGGGGATTTATCCCCGCTGGGACGCGAAGCGTCCCCAAGACACGAACAACTCAGTGAATCTGACACACCGAGTCGTCAGTGTCAGGGCTGCTTCGCAGCCCAGCGGGGATAAATCCCCTCGCCACAGGCTCCACCATGTCCCGGCCCAAACAGTTCTGTGCTGACGGTTCATTGATATCAAGGATTTCTATGGCAAACCAACAACTGTTCCTGGGCATCGACTGTGGCACCCAAGGCACCAAGGCGCTGATCCTGGATGCGATCAGCGGCCAGGTACTTGGCCAGGGCGCCGCTGCCCACAGCATGATCAGCGGGGCCAACGGTCGTCGTGAACAAGACACCCGGCAATGGCTCGACGCATTCACCCAGGCGACTCATCAGGCGTTGGCCGCCGCCGGGGTCGATGGCCAGGCGATCCTCGGCATCGGCGTGTCCGGCCAGCAGCATGGCTTGGTGCTGCTTGACGACCAGGGGCAGGTCTTGCGCCCGGCCAAGCTGTGGTGCGACACCGAGACGACGCCGGAAAACGATCGGCTCCTGGCGTACCTGGGCGGTGAAGACGGCAGCCTCGAACGCCTCGGCGTGGTGATCGCGCCGGGCTACACGGTTTCCAAACTGCTCTGGACGCAGGAGCAGCATCCCCAGGTATTCGAACGCATCGCCAGCGTCCTGCTGCCCCACGACTTCCTCAACTACTGGCTCACCGGCCGCCATTGCAGCGAATATGGCGATGCCTCGGGGACCGGCTATTTCAACGTGCGCACCCGCCAATGGGACGTGCAATTGTTGCAACACATCGACCCCAGCGCACGTTTGCAAGCGGCGCTGCCGGAGCTGATCGAGGCCCATCAGCCGGTCGGACGCATCCTGCCGGCTATTGCCGCGCACCTGGGCATCAACCCCGACGCAGTGGTGGCCAGTGGTGGCGGCGACAACATGATGGGCGCCATTGGCACCGGCAACATCCAGCCCGGCGTGATCACCATGAGTCTCGGTTCCTCCGGCACGGTCTATGCCTATGCCGCCGAACCCGCGATCAGCCCGCAACCGTCAGTGGCAACGTTCTGCTCCTCCAGCGGTGGCTGGCTGCCATTGATTTGCACCATGAACCTGACCAACGCCACCGGGGCGATTCGCGAGCTGCTGGACCTGGACATCGACGCCTTCAACGCCCTGGTCGTCCAGGCCCCGATTGGTGCCGAGGGTGTCTGCATGCTGCCGTTCCTCAACGGCGAGCGGGTACCTGCCCTGCCCCATGCCACCGCTAGCCTGCTGGGCCTGACCACCACCAACCTGACCCGGGCCAACCTGTGCCGCGCCGTAGTCGAAGGCACGACCTTCGGTTTGCGCTATGGCTTGGACCTGTTACGGGCCAACGGGCTCAAGGCCCAGAGCATTCGCCTGATCGGTGGAGGCTCGAAGAGCCCGGTGTGGCGGCAGATCGTCGCCGACATCATGGACACCACAGTCATTTGCACCGAACAAAGCGAAGCGGCTGCGTTGGGTGCGGCGATCCAGGCGGCGTGGTGCCATTCAGGCGCGCAAGACAGCCTCGCCGAACTGTGCGAGCGCTGCGTCAAGCTCGACGCGGCCAGCGAAACCCGGCCAGTCACCGCCCATGTCACGGCGTCCCAGCAGGCCTATGAACGTTATCGACAACACGTCGCAACCCTTTGAGAGCGGGCAATTATGTATCTGGTGTGTGGTGAAGCGCTGTTTGATTTTTTCAGTGAAACCGAGGCGGATGGCCCTGCCTCGCAGGTGAACTACAAGGCGATTGCCGGTGGCTCGCCGTTCAATGTGGCGGTGGGGTTGCGCCGCCTGGGTATTGAATCGGCGCTGTTCACCGGATTGTCCACCGACTACCTGGGCCGTCGCTTGCAGCAGGTGCTGCTCAACGAAGGGGTCAGCACCCGATACCTGCTGGACTTCGACGCGCCGACCACCCTGGCGATGGTCGCCGTAGGCGCCGATGGGTCGCCCCACTACAGCTTTCGCGGCGAAGGGTGTGCCGACCGGCAACCGAGCCTGGCCCATTTACCGGAACTGGGTCCTGAAGTGCGTGGCTTGCATGTCGGCTCGTTCTCGCTGGTGGTCCAGCCCATTGCCGACACGCTCCTGGCCCTGGTGCAACGGGAAAGCGGCCGGCGCCTGATCAGTCTCGACCCGAACGTGCGGCTCAACCCTCAGCCGGACATCGAACTATGGCGTTCGCGGATCGCGACACTGGTGCAATATGCCGACCTGATCAAGGTCAGTGACGAGGACCTGGGCCTGCTCTACCCAGCAATCGAGCCCCAGGCGGTCATCGAAGGTTGGTTGAAGCACCGTTGCCAAATGGTCTTCCTGACCCGTGGCGGCCAGGGGGCTACGGTTTTCAGTCGCCAGCACGGCACATGGTCGCTGCCTGCCTGCCCGGTGAAGATCGCCGACACCGTGGGTGCGGGCGATACCTTCCAGGCCGCGCTGATTGCGTGGCTGACTGAACAACAATTGGATTCGATCGAGGGCTTGCAGACACTGACCCGCGAGCAGGTCAGCGCCATGCTTGAGTTCGCCATTCGCGCCGCAGCACTGACGTGCGGCAAAACCGGGCCGGACCTGCCCTATCGGCAGCAACTGGCCTGACTTGCGCGTTATAACTGAAAAGCTGGACGCCGGGTTCGGACATCACCGGACCCGAGCGTCAGGGGAAAAATGACAAGGCCGTAATCAGCGCCCGGTCATTCGATGGTGTTGCTGATGAAAGTGATTGCCTGCGGCGGGGTTGTGGTCAAGCTCCGTACGCAACTCGGCAATCAGGTCGTTGATGGCTCGGCACCCGGTGAGTTTCCTGGCATCGATATTCGTTTTGAGCAAGGCCACATGGTCGGTCCTGTGGTCATCGAAGATCTTGATCGTCATCGTCAGCTCAGGTGACAACGTGCATTGCGAGCGCTTGGGCAGCAAGCTGCTTTCAATGATGTTTCGCATTTCGAGGGCAGATAAAAACATGGCGACTCTCTCCTGTTGAGGCGGCCAATTTATGTTCACGACGGCGGTACTTTCGTCCGTTTTCTTCCCTGCGGACTGGGACTCTGGATACCGTGCCGTTCGTTCTTTCTTGGCGTTTTCAGTTAACGAGTTCACTCAAGCGAACTCCTGAACCATCCCGCAAAAAATATGCCTGTATTGACGACCTTCCGGATTGATATGAATCAAGCGCTTAGCTTCGTCCCGCGCCAGAGAGCTCGTGCAAAGTGCAAGGAAAGGCTGTTTTTTCCATGCAAACTGCAATCACTTTTATCCTGTTCGCAACCTAGATTAGTCCCTATTGCGAAGAAGAAAGTGGGCATCCGTCGCCTGCTATAAAAAAAGTGTGACGTAGCGTAAAAAACTCAAAGAGCTCCTGCCGCCGCCCGCTCCGCCACATGGCCTAAACTGTCGAAATTGATGTTGGCACCCGAATCGATCGCGACCAAGGTCTCGCCTCGCGCGCCCGTGTTCGCCACGTATTGCTTGATGCCCGCCACCGCCAACGCCCCCGACGGTTCGGTGATCGAACGGGTGTCGTCATAGATGTCCTTGATCGCGGCGCACAGTTGGTCGTTGCTCACGGTCATCACCTCATCGACACAGAAACGGCAGATATCCAGGCCATGGGCGCCGATCTGCGCCACGGCCACGCCGTCGGCGAAGGTTCCCACCTCGGGCAAGGTCACTCGCTCCCCGGCGATCAGTGCAGCCTGGAGACAGGCAGAGTGCTGCGACTCGACGCCAATGATGCGAACTTCGGGGCGCAGGTACTTGACGTAGGCCGCGATCCCGGCGATCAACCCCCCGCCTCCGACCGGAACGAAAATCGCGTCCAGCCGGCCGGGATGCTGGCGCAGGATTTCCATGGCGACGGTGCCTTGCCCGGCAATCACCTCCGGATCGTCGAATGGCGAGACGAACTCCCGCCCGGTCTGCTCGGCCAACTCCAGCGCATGAGCCAAGGCAAACGGAAAACTGTCGCCGTACAGCAGCGCCTCGGCGCCGCGGTTGCGCACGCCTAGCACCTTCAGTTGCGGGGTGGTCACGGGCATGACGATGCTGGCCGAAATACCCAGCTCCCGTGCCGCCAGCGCGACGCCCTGGGCGTGATTGCCGGCTGACGCGGTGATGACGCCCCGTGCCCGCTGCTCCGGGGTCAGGTGCACGAGCTTGTTGTAGGCACCGCGGATCTTGAAGGAAAAAGTCGGTTGCAAGTCTTCGCGCTTGAGCAGGATCCGGTTGCCCAAGGCCTCGGACAACGCGGGCGCCGCTTGCAATGGCGTGCGCACGGCCAATGCGTAGACCGGCGCGGCGAGGATTTTCTTTACATAGTGCTCAAGCAGGGTTTGCTCGGTGTGGGCAGCGGTCATGGCGATCTCCTGGTTCGCTCGGAGCCCAGGAGACAGAAAGAAAAAACCCGCCTCGAGGGCGGGTTCGGTGCAGCCGTCAGCTAGCCCGCCAAATAAGGAATGGCGGTAATAATGCTTGGCTGGCTGCGCAATACGGGTGAGTTCATGCCTGGAAATTAGCGGTGCTGCGGCGGCAAGTCAATGGGCAATATCAAGTGCCAGCCGATATTCGCTGCATTGACCTCAAGTGAACAGCATCACCTGTGGGAGCGAGCTTGCTCGCGATTGCTATGGGTCAGCCAACATGAGCGCTGACTGACGCACCGCTATCGCGAGCAAGCTCGCTCCCACAGTTTTCTCCAATTATTTGAGGCCGACTTTGTACAAGGCTCCGTCGTCCTCATCCGTCAACACATAGAGATACCCATCCGGGCCCTGGCGGACATCCCGGATTCGCGCCTTGAGCTCGCCCAACAGGCGCTCTTCATGGACGACCTTGTCGCCTTGCAATTGCAGGCGGATCAGTTCCCCCGACACCAAGGCACCGATGAACACGCTGTGTTGCCAGGCCTTGAAACGCCCCTGGTCGTAGAACGCCATGCCGCTGAGCCCCGGTGAGACCTGCCAGACGTGGTGAGGGTCAAGGGCGCCTTCGACGGTCTTGCCCTGGGCCTCGGGAATCGGGGCGCCGGAGTAGTTGATGCCGTGGGTCGCCAGTGGCCAACCGTAGTTCTTGCCGCGCTCGATGATGTTCAATTCATCGCCGCCCCGGGGCCCGTGCTCGTTCTCCCAGAGGGTGCCACTCCAAGGGTTGAGTGCGGCGCCCTGGGGGTTACGCATGCCGTAGGACCAGATCTCGGGACGCACGCCTTTCTGGCCGACGAATGGGTTGTCGTCGGGCACCTTGCCATCTGGGTAGATGCGCACGATCTTGCCTTGCAGTTTGTCCAGGTCCTGGGCGGTGGGCCGGTCGTTGTTTTCCCCCAGGGTAATAAACAGATAGCCGTCGCGGTCGAAGACCAGTCGCGAGCCAAAGTGGTTGCCCGTGGACAGCTTGGGTTGCTGGCGGAAGACCACATCGAAGTTCTTCAGGCTCTTGAGGTCTTCGGCCAGTTGCCCCCGCCCCACGGCGGTACCGGCCTTGCCGTCTGCGCCCGCCTCGGCATAAGACAGATAGACGGTACGATCCTGCTTGAAGTCCGGTGACAGCACCACGTCCAGCAGGCCGCCCTGGCCCTTGGCCCACACTTCGGGCACGCCGCTCAAGGGGGCGGACAATTGGCCGTCGGGGCTGACCACGCGCAGGTTGCCCCCTCGCTCCGTCACCAGCATGCCCTGTTGGCCAGGCAGGAACGCAACGGACCACGGGTGCTCCAGCCCCTTGACCACGGTGGTCACTTCCAGCGTGCCCTCCTCGCTCTTGAATGACTGGGTTGGCGCGGCACTGGCCGGGGTGGCGAGGGTCAGGACAGCGCTGGCGCAGAATGCGGCCAGGAGTGTTTTACGCAACATGCACATTTCCTTCTGCGGTGTTGAAAGAGAACAACGGGTACCAGCGCCTAGCGGTTGCCATTCTGGCTGTTGCGCTGTGGCGCAGGAGACTCGATGGTCGGTCGCGGCGAACCCGACGGCTGGCCGGAACGCGGATAGCCATTGCCAATGCCGCCATTTTCCAGGGTCGGTGGCCGTGGTACCGGCACTGTCGGGTTGTGATGAATCGTCGGCACGTTGGGCCGGGTGCCCTGCATGCTATTGGGGTTGGCCCGGCGCGTCGGGCTGTTATAGGGATTGTCGTTACCCGGCAGGTTTTGGGCCAGGACCGTTGGGCCTGTGCTGGGCGTGGCGGCCTGGGCAGCGGCAGTCAGTAATAGCGTCATGATGACGAGCATCAGCCTGTTCATGGGGACACCTCTTGGGTTCAGGCATATCGAAAGCACGCTACGCCGCAGGTTCGCCCTTGTTAAGCGAAATAACCCGGTGAAGATGTAACGAAGCGTCTCCAAACACCGGTGTGAGCAAGCTTGCTCGCCCCGCAATGGAAACTTTTCCCGAGGCGCGAAGGTCACCAGAAAGACATCCACCGGCAAGGAAAACACCACCATGGCTCGGGCAATCTGGAAAGGCGCAATCAGTTTCGGGCTGGTTCACATCCCCGTCGCGCTGGTGTCGGCCACCTCTTCACAGGGCGTGGATTTTGACTGGCTGGATAAACGCAGCATGGACCCGGTGGGCTACAAGCGGGTCAACAAGGCTACGGGCAAGGAAGTGAACAAGGAAAACATTGTCAAGGGCGTCCAGTACCAGAAAGGCCAGTACGTGCTGCTCAGCGAAGAGGAAATCCGCTCCGCCCACCCCAAGTCCACCCAGACCATCGATATCTTTTCTTTTGTCGCCAGCGAGAAGATCCCCCTGCAAAACATCGACACGCCCTACTTTCTCGCCCCCGACAAACGTGGCGGCAAAGTCTACGCCCTGCTGCGCGAAACCCTGGTCAAGACCCACAAGGTAGCCCTGGCCTACGTCGTGCTGCATACCCGCCAGCACCTGGCCGCCCTCATGCCCCTTGAATCGGCCCTGGTGCTGGTGATGCTGCGCTGGCCCGCGGAGGTGCGCGAGCTGGATGTCCTGGAATTGGGCGACGAGGTCACGAATCCGACCCTGGCCAAGGGCGAGCTGGAAATGGCCAAGCGTCTTGTGGAAGACATGAGCGCCGACTGGGAGCCGCAAGAATACCGGGACAGTTTTGCAGACAAGATCATGGAACTGGTGGAGAAAAAGGCCAACGAAGGCCGCCTCGAAGCCGTGGAGACCGATCCGGGCGAAGAACAACGCAAGACCGCCGATGTCATCGACCTGACCGAGTTGCTCAAGCGCAGCCTGGGCGGCAAGGGCAAGGGCACCGACAAATCCGCCGGCAAGCCCCCGGCAAAATCCGCGAAAACCAGTAAATCCGCTCCTGCCAAAAAAGCCACCAAGGCCTCCCGGGGCTAAAACCCTGGCGTGTGCAATACAAGGGAATCTGTCATGGCCAACGCCGAGAGTGAATCTGCTCGTTTGTCCAATACCGAGTCGGACGCAACGACGCCCCGCAACCCTGGCCGAGGGGGCAAGACAGCCCCGGGCCCCCGTCTGCCCGAGCGTCTGTCGCCGCAGCTGGCCACGCCCGTGGACGAGCCACCCACCGGTGAATGGCGCTATGAAGTCCAGTTCCACGGTTATCGCCTGCTGACCCGCATCGAACACGGTGAAGTGCGTTTATACAACCGCAATCACCAGGATTGGACCGATCGGCTAAAGCTGCATGCCGACGCCCTGGCCGGGTTGGGCCTGGGGGACAGTTGGCTGGACGGCGAACTGGTCCTTCTCGATGAAACGGGCCACTGCGATTTCGCCGCCCTGCGCGAGGCCTTCGAAATCAGCCGCACCGTTGACATGGTGTATTTCCTGTTCGATGCGCCCTTTCTCAATGGCGTCGACCTGCGCCAGGCGCCGGTGGAGGAACGCCGTGCGGCGCTGAAAAAAACCCTCGGCAACAACGCCAGCAAGCGCCTGCGCTTTTCCGAGTCGTTTTCCGCCAGCCAACACGACATGTTCGAAAGCGCCATCGCGCTCTCACTGGACAGCGTGGTCGGCAAGCGCTTGGGCAGCCCTTATATGTCCCGCCGAAGCGCCGACTGGGTAAAGCTCAAGTGCCGCCTGCGCCAAGCCTTCGTGATCGTCGGGTTCACCCGCCCCCAAGGCAAGCGCAGCGGTTTCGGCGCGCTGCTGCTGGCCGTCAACGGAGCAACGGGGCTGGTGTATGCCGGCCGGGTCGGCACAGGGTTCAGCCAGGTACAGATCAAGCAATTGCATGAGCAACTGTGTACCCAGCAGCGCGAGACCTCGCCACTGGCTGAGCCGCTCAACGGTACCCAGGGACGCGGCGTGCAATGGGTCGAGCCGACCCTGACCTGTGAAGTGGAATTCACCGAGTGGACCCGCGATAACCAGGTGCGGCAAGCTATTTTTCTGGGCTTGCCGCCCCATACACTCGCCAGCACAGTGGTTCGGGAGCAGCCCCTGCCGATAAAGCCCTCCACGCCAAAACCCCAGCGTCGCAAAAAAGCCAGCACCGCCAAAGTCGACGGGGTAACGATCACCCACCCCGAGCGGGTCATCGATAGCGTCAGCGGCGTGCAAAAGGCCGAGCTGGCGCAGTATTACCTGGACATCGCCCCTTGGATCCTGCCGCACCTCAAGTTGCGCCCGGTAGCGCTGCTGCGGGCACCGGACGGTATCGGCGAAGAACTGTGCTTTCAAAAACACGCCGATCGCCTGGAGATTCCCCACATCAAGCAGCTGGATCCGCAACTGGACCCGGGCCATGCCGCCCTGATGGAGATCGATGATATCCACGCGCTGGTCGGCGCGGCGCAGATGGGCACGGTGGAATTGCACACCTGGGCCGCGACCCATGATCGGATCGAGACACCTGACCTGTTTGTCCTGGACTTGGACCCGGACCCGTCACTGCCTTGGAGCGCCATGATCGAGGCGACCCGCATGACCTTGGCGGTGCTCGACGAGCTGGGCTTGCAGGCCTTCCTCAAGACCAGCGGTGGCAAAGGCATGCATGTGATCGTGCCATTGGCGAGAAATGAAGACTGGGACACCACCAAGGCGTTCGCCAAAGCCATCTCTCAGTTCCTGACCCGGCAAATGCCCGAGCGCATCACCGCCACCATGGGACCGAAGAACCGCGTCGGGAAAATATTCGTCGATTACCTGCGCAACGCCCGTGGAGCCAGCACAGTAGCCGCCTATTCGGTACGTGCCAGGCCAGGCCTGCCGGTCTCGGTGCCAATTTCCCGGGCCGAGCTGTCGACCCTGCGCAATGCCCAGCAATGGGACATGTATACCGCGCTGGAACGGGCCAAAAGCTTGGGCGCCGATCCTTGGGAGGGCTACAACCACCGCCAGCGGATTACCGCCAGGATGTGGGAGCAACTGGATGCGCAAAAACCCGAGGCATGAGGACAATCCAGCGTTCAAATCCAGACGAAGATCGCTAGTAAACCAACGAAAAAAGCCCACTTCTGCAGGTAATACAGCGTGCGGTTGCGCTTCTTCAGGGCCTTGCCTTGCAACCGGATCTTGTAGAGCCTGGAGAACGCCCGGTTCAGGCCGCCCGTCCTGTCACCCGCGTCGTTGGGCGCACCGGCCGCCGCCATCACGGTACGACTGAACCAGCGGTTGAAGGCGGTGGCCCAGCGAAACCTCATCGGCCGTTCCACGTCGCAGAACAGGATAATGCGGTTTTGGGCGGTGGTGTTCTCGGCGTAATGGATGAACGTTTCGTCGAAAATCACCGCTTCGCCATCACGCCAATGATAGGGCTCGCCATCGACATTGATGTAGCAGCCGGCATCGTTGGGCGTTTCCAGGCCCAAGTGATACCGATAGGACCCGGCATACGGGTCGCGGTGGCGGACCAGCTTCGATCCCGGCGGCAACTCGGCAAACATCGCTGCCTTGATCGAACCGATGCTTTGCACCAGTTCCGTGGTGCGTGGGCACAGCTTCATGGCCGAGGGATGGCTGTCGCCGTACCACTTCAGGTAGAAACGCTTCCAGCCGGTCTTGAAGAATGAATTGAAGCCCACGTCGTCATACTGATTGGAGCGCTTGATCTCCCCGGCGCGCAGCAGGCTTTGGCCTTCGGCCCGGATCTCTTCCCAATGGGCCTGCAACGGGCTCAGGTCGGGGAATTGCGCCGGGCTCAGGAAAGGCTTGTTCGGCAGTTTCGAGCACAGGTAAAGCAGGCAATTGATCGGCGCCAGAAAAGACGAATGATCGCTCAACTGGCGCCCGATCTTATGCCGCACGCGTCCGCGCAGGTGAACGTAGCCAATGGAGAGGAGGTAAATCGCGACAATGATGAGCTTCACGAAAGTCCGTCACAATGCAGGAGTGAACAGGCTGCGTCTCCAGGCCAGCCAAGCGGCAAGGGAGATGGCATCGGGTGAGATGGCATTTTAGCCACAGGTTGTAAGCAAAAGTTATCCCAAAGTTGTGAAAAACTGTCTTGCCCGGGCAATCCCCTATCGTTTATGCGGCCAGATCAGTACAATCGCCGCCAAATATCACGCGCCCCCTTTGGCCGATACCGCAAATCGCGGCTTCGGCGTACGTCTGCCGGGCCAGGCGCTCCGTATGCTGCTGTCCTCTTATGCCGGATGGACCCTTGCGCTTGCGACCACGACGCCTTTGCGCGGTCGGAACGTGCGCAAACAGGTACTGAACAGGTACTGCCGCACCCTTAGCTACTCTGAATGTTCCGCAGGATAAACCTTTGATCTCTACAGCTAACATCACGATGCAGTTCGGCGCCAAGCCACTGTTCGAAAACGTCTCTGTCAAGTTCGGCGCGGGTAACCGCTACGGCCTGATCGGTGCCAACGGTTGCGGCAAGTCGACCTTCATGAAAATCCTCGGCGGCGACCTCGAGCCCTCCGGCGGCCAGGTCATGCTCGAACCGAACGTGCGCCTGGGTAAACTTCGCCAGGATCAGTTCGCCTACGAAGAACTCACCGTGATCGACACCGTGATCATGGGGCACGAAGAGCTGTGGAAGGTCAAGGCCGAGCGCGACCGCATCTATTCGCTGCCGGAAATGACCGAAGAAGACGGCATGGCCGTGGCCGAGCTGGAAACCGAATTTGCCGAGATGGACGGCTACACCGCCGAATCCCGCGCCGGTGAACTGCTGTTGGGCCTGGGGATTGGCATCGAGCAGCATTTCGGCCCGATGAGCGAAGTGTCGCCAGGCTGGAAACTGCGTGTGCTGCTGGCCCAGGCGCTGTTCTCCGACCCGGAAGTGCTGCTGCTCGACGAGCCGACCAACCACTTGGATATCAACACCATCCGCTGGCTGGAAAACGTGCTGACCCAGCGTTCGAGCCTGATGATCATCATCTCTCACGACCGTCACTTCCTGAACAGTGTCTGCACCCACATGGCGGACCTGGACTACGGCGAACTGCGCCTGTTCCCGGGCAACTATGACGAGTACATGACCGTGGCGACCCAGTCTCGCGAGCAGTTGCTGTCGGACAACGCCAAGAAGAAAGCACAGATTTCCGAATTGCAGTCGTTCGTCAGCCGCTTCTCGGCCAACGCCTCGAAAGCCAAGCAGGCCACCTCCCGCGCCAAGCAGATCGACAAGATCCAGCTGGCCGAGGTCAAGCCATCAAGCCGCGTCAGCCCCTTCATCCGTTTCGAGCAGACCAAGAAACTGCACCGCCAGGCGGTCATTGTCGAACGCATGGCCAAGGGCTTCGACGGCAAGCCGCTGTTCAAGGACTTCAGCTTCACTGTCGAAGCTGGTGAGCGCGTAGCGATCATCGGCCCGAACGGTATCGGCAAGACCACCTTGCTGCGTACCCTGGTCAATGAACTGGAACCGGATGCCGGTACCGTGAAGTGGACCGACGCCGCGGAACTGGGCTACTACGCCCAGGACCATGCCCATGACTTCGAAGACGACGTCAACCTGTTCGACTGGATGGGCCAGTGGACCCAGGGCGGCGAACAACTGGTGCGTGGCACCTTGGGCCGCATGCTGTTTTCCAACGACGAGATCCTCAAGTCGGTCAAGGTCATTTCCGGTGGAGAACAGGGTCGCATGCTGTTCGGCAAGTTGATCCTGCAGAAGCCAAACGTGCTGGTCATGGACGAACCGACCAACCACTTGGACATGGAATCCATCGAAGCGCTGAACCTGGCGCTGGAAAACTACCCGGGCACCTTGATCTTCGTCAGCCATGACCGGGAGTTCGTATCGTCCCTGGCCACCCGCATCATCGAACTGAGCGCCGACGGCGTGGTCGATTTCAGCGGCACCTATGACGACTACCTGCGTAGCCAGGGTGTGGTGTTCTAAGGGCAGCTGCGAGTTGCAAGCTTCAAACGGCAAGTAAAAAGCCCTGTCCACTGTGACAGGGCTTTTTGTATTTCAATGCGCTTATCCCGTGATGCAATTCATGCAAGAAGAATGAGGAAATCCATGCGTCATGAACACGCTGGGTTTTAACAGCACAGTGAAGGGATGGCGATGCACGGGTTAGGCTTATAAAGCCATTCTAATATTATCCGCTCTCCATTTCCGGTCACTGTCCCCACTCTGCAGCACGCGCCTATAATTAGGGTCATTGTAATTAGGTGGTGCTTCTCCAGGGTTCGGTGGCATGATTCCTAGTTTTCCTGTTGATTTAAAATAACTCGGCGGATTAGAAGGAAAGGGAGCAGTAGCAGCGTATGGATCGCCAGACCCTCCCGACGCTGAGGATACAGAAAGCCGGGGAGCAGTAGCAGCGTATGGATCGCCAGCCCTTCCCGACGCTGAGGATACAGAAAGCCGGGGAGCAGTAGCAGCGTGTGGATCGTTAGTCGGTCTCGGCACATTGCCTGTAGGGCGAGAAGCAGTTCCAGCGCGAGACCGTGGATGCGCAACGGGCATTCTATTCGGCGCTGGGGTCATCCTAAATGCCGCCACGCCTGAACCAATCGACGCCACCCCCGCTACCGAAGCAATGGCGATAAATACAATGCGAGCCGTGTTGTCGTCGATGAGAGCTGCACTAACACTTGCGGAGGCAGCTATAACACCTAAAAGCAAGGCGCCCAACGCCGCGTTAACAACGAAGTGCCCCGTAGGGTCTACCTCATCGAGCGGCCTCTGGCTGTATGCATACCCATTGAGCCCCCCCTTGCCGAATGGACTCCAGCTGTCCGGGCTATTGAATCGCATGAGCACCGGGCTATACACCCGGTAACCCTTTCCCAGCATATATCCTCCGGTCTGAGCCTCCCTCAGTTCACCATTGAAACCCAGTTCGGTACTGATAGGTTGTTCGGCGCTACGATGGCCATAAGGGCTGTAAGCAAGAGAATGGGTTGAGTCGGAGCTGACTTCATTCATTACACTGTTGGTGAAATTACCGGCCAGTAACAGCGTGTTGTCGCCCTGACGCTCTGCCAATAAATGGTCATCGCCGCGCATGAAGGTACTGCTCCGCTCCCCGTCCACAAGGTTGGCGATGTGATCGCCCTTGTAAAAATGTTGCTGGGAACCGCCACCGTCATCGTTATTGGATAACCGGTCCAGCGGATCATACTGGAAGTTACCCGTTTTGCCCGATCCGGACTCACTCACACTGAGCAGCCGATTAAGCGCGTCATATTCCAGGACTCGGCCTTGCTCGTCTTGAATCAGGTTACCGTTGGCATCATAGGAAAGCACCAGCTCGTCTGGATGCCCCGCATCCCCTGAGTGGGTGACTCGACTCAGCTGGGTAGGGTCTTGCGGGTTTTCATAATGATATTCGGCTATGTTGTTTTTTCCATCGACCGTCTCTGTGATAACGATGATCAGATTATCCATCGCATCGAAGATAAAGGTTTGCCCCGAGAGCCTGTTGCCATACGGATCAATCGGCGGTTGGCTGCCCGCACAGGTATACGTCTCCAGGCGTCCACGAAGATCATAGGCATAGGTTTCGTCACGCAGCGTCTGGGGGCCTTCGGTCAAGGTGCGTCGCACGAGACAGTCAAACTCGTCGTATACCTGATCCAATACCTGGATAACACCATCAAGATCGAACGTACGCTTTGTTTCACGATGAAACTCATCGTATTCAAGGCTGATACCAAGGGTTCTCGCCGGTGCGCCGTCGACGATGTCCTGCGTGGTGATGCTAGCGACACGCCCCAAGGCGTCGTAAGTGAAGGCCGACGAAGTCGTCCCCAAGGATGTACGCTCCAATCGACCTTTAGGGTCATATTCATACTGCTGTATTTGATCGAGCACATCGGTATAGCTGAGCAAACGACTGCGAAAACTATACTCGTAGGCCATCGCGAAAGTTTGCCCATCCGCTTCAACGGTTTCGCTCTTGGGCTCGCCAAAACTGAAATAAGTACGTGCCAGTGTCCGCCCGCCTACGCTGGCCTTCGTCAATCGCGCGTTGGCCGGGTCATACTCGTAGTTACAGATGTCCCCACCTGAAAGTTGGCGACGCAGAGGTTCATCACTCAACTGTGGCCTGTACTGGTATTCGACCGTTTGACCACTGGCGGGGGTCACGGTCTTAGGTCGGGTCTGCTGCGGATCGTATTCATAGCGTTGCAAACGCCCTCCGGTGACCGACTCGGTCATGCGGCCCAGCCCGTCGAACGTTTGCGTTCCCAGTTCCTGTCCATCCACGCTGATGCGTGTAGGCCAATCTTCAGCGCTGTGCTCGGCATATTCGCGCACAATCCTGGCACCTTGAGGCAAGATGGTTTGCGTCATACGGTCGAAAGCATCATAGCTGTACTCGGTAACGCGCAACGGAGCCCTGAGGCCCAACTCTTCCTTCACCGACCGTCCCAACCCGTCATAACTATACTTTTGCCGACTGATTACGCTTTCATCCAAGGCCAGACGCTCTGTCTGGACAGGCTTTTCAAACAGGTTGAGACGCGTTTCAGTGATCCCGCTGAAGTGGACCTTCGTCAAATCCTGCTCCCAGCTTCGTTCAATCGGGCCTGACCAGTTTCGATCGCCAATCGGGTTGACTTGCTTATAGCGCTCCACGCCGTCCGAGCCGATCTCGCAGAAGGGCTGATTCCAGTCGTCGAACAGAAACCGTGTCTTGAAGGGTTTCTCCTGCGCTCCCCACCAATCGTATTCGGTCTGTTCGATCAGGTTCCCGAAAACATCGTACTGGGCGGCGTAGGTTTGGCGCATTGTCGGTTGGCTGCTGTCGGCATCGTTGCGCTCTTCGTAAACCGCCCTGTTAAGCCCATCGAATGCCGTCACGGTCTTCACACCCTTGACGTCGAACAACCATTGCTCGGCCCGTTGCCCAATGCTGGCGGAGAGATAATATTCATAATTGCGCGTTGCCTTGTAGAGTGGGTCGTTCGGTGCCACGGTTTCACTGGTGACCCGATTCAGCACATCGTAAGTGCGGCTTATCTCTACGTCATTGTCGTCGCGCTCAAGCAGCGACTCGCCGTTGAGTAGCGAGCTTTCCAATGTAATGATTTTGTGCACCTGATCGAAGTCTGTCGTCAGCGTTTCCACTGTTTGCAGAACCGTCTCGTCGGCCAGGGTGCCCATCGTCACCCCGTACGTGTAGTCGGTTATCGTTGCTTTTTCATTCAAGGCAACCGACTGGCGCTTCAGGCGTCCATGCACCTCATGCGCCTGCGCGTCATCCTTGTCGTGGTAGTACTCATAGGTCGTGCTACGTAATTCCACGATGGCGCCGGGAGCCGTTCGCGTGAGCGTTTCACGTTCGAGCGCCAGCCACGACGAACGTCCGCTGCCGTCCAGCGATGGATACAGCACGTAGCGATAATCGGTCCGCAGGGTCGGCGCACCGGCCACATAGCCAGGAGCGGGCGTCTGGGTTTGACTTTTGAGATTGCGCACGAAGCCATCGGGGTCTTTCGGGCAGCCATCTTCGCCGTCCTTATCGTAGTAAAAACTGGTTTCGACAACACCTGTGGGATGGGTCTGAACCCACAGATTGCCGTAGCTGTCATAGGTGCTGCTGGACTTTTCGCTACGTAATTGGCTACCCAACCGCCAGCGGTGGGTGACCTCGTGAGGGAGTTGAAACCAGGCCGGCTGGCCATCGAACCCACCGGGGATCTGACCATACACAGTCTCGACCTCCTGCTGTACGGTGTTGCGCGTCGTGGTCTCCAGGGTGAGCAAGTGAAACTGGTTGAAGGTACGTTTGATACGCTGGACCTCCACCCCTCCATTCATCAGGTGCTCGGTGCAACCGTAGGCGTAATGGCTGCCAGTGAACTGATAGAGGTTATCCAACCCTTCATCGTTCCAGGTCAGCGCCAGATTGCGACCCAGGAAATTATTGGTCTCCAGGTAGGTCGAACCGTCGGTGAAACTGTAATGCGTTTCTACCATGGGCTGTCCGCTGCCAGGGAACACCCGGTGTTCTTTCACCCGCGGTATGGGCTGACGGCCACTGCCGGTGGGAAACTCATGGCCCTGCGCGTCATAGACCACTTCTTCCCGCCCGCCCAGTGGCGTTTCCACCGACACGATGCAGGTGTATTCGCCCACTGGCCTGTAATTCAGACGCCAGGCAACGTTCCGACCCGCTTCGCTCGGCAAAGTAATGACGTTGACGTACTTCTCTGTGCCGGAATCCAGCGTCATCGAATAGCGCGCCAACGGCGTGCCGTTGGCGCCGGCAGTGGGGTGCAGGTCCAGGATGACGCTGCCCTCCTGACGGTCTACCTTCAGCAAATCGCCGCGCTCATCACTGATGCTCGCAAGCCGGAAATCATGGGCACCGAAGGGCAAGTACCCCAGCGTCACCGCATGACCTTCCGGCGCGATCATCCGGACAGGCAAGGCAACCGCATCGTCTCCCCGGCCATAGACCCTGAGTTCTTCGACCAGACCGGACTTATGCACCAGCCGGTAGAGTTGATCGTCGTCTTTATCACGGTAAAAACGGAAGGTGTTGAGCTTTTTCTCTTTCATCAGAAGCTCGACCAGAAGCCCTTCCTCCCGTTGCGCCGTAACCTTGTAACGCTCGCCGCTGCTCAAGGTCAGGATTTGCCGCTGAATCCGATATTGCGATTGCTGCAAGTTCCAGCCGGTGCCGTAACCGCTGTCATGACGGTTCATGGGATTGAAGCCCATGGCCAGGGACAGCAGCGGACCGTTCAAGTAGTTGGGTTTGAATTCGGGAAAGTTGATGGAAAAAGTGTATTGATTGGTTCGAGGATCAACCCCGCCCGCTACGTAACTCATGAAATTGAAAGCGTTGGAATGTACCGCCGTGGAGTCGGTCATGATTGCCACCTCTGGAAAGAAACAAACTCAGAAAACCACGCGCCAATATTGAGTAACCTTGAGCTTCCCAACCGCTTGCTTTTAGATTTCACCACCAAAAGTGAGCGCCAGGCAAGCATGATTAACTTGCAGGCGTACCTGGCCATATATAAAGACAGGACAGCTTACCTTCGACAGGCTTATTATTTTTGTTTTTCCCCTCTACAAACATCACTCCCGGCTTGAGAAGTTGCCCTGGTATCGCCGATGCCACTATACCCGGAAGTGAAATCAAGGATGTATTAGTAGGGTCAATATAGGTCTTCACCATATAGTACCAGTCCCCCGTATAAGCCGACCCTGTCTCTCGGCAGTCCTTTTCCGAACCGAAGGCAATCCTCACGGCAGACTCCACATTGTCGAGGGTAAAAAAGCTGTACACATCATTCTTGCAACCATGATATTGCATATTATAGTCTTTATATGAAGCGGGAATAGCAATAACGCATGTGTCACCAGGATCCTCTATACTACCTTTTTGATATAGCTTAATACTTCCCTGAGCCAGAACGACAGTCATCGCCTGAACGGCAACAATCAGCAATCCGGCGCTTATTTTCGTAAAAATATTCATTCTCAGTCACCTATAAAGTTCGACCAATCATGGACGAAGGGAAAGATCATAAACGCGTATTAGTCAGAAAGTTACGATGATAATAGGTACCCTTGGGCTTGAATGAAATTCTCTGTTTGTGAAGATTGCCGTTTTTGTCTCGCAAGGCAACCTTCAAATCTTGATCCAACTGCGGACGCGGATGGACGCGAGGCCTAATGAACGGGATGTTATCGTTTCGACACAGTAAAACAGCAAAGGTGAAGGGTTCATACCACTTGGATTTGGCGACATCCAGGAGCCGAGGGTCTTTTACAACATCAGGCATGAACTCATCGAAAGCCACCTTGTTTTTTAAGTCATTATTTCCAGTACTATCTTCAAAGTAATAGCCCAGCCAACTAAACATAGTCTCCTCCAGCTTTTCGCTTTCCCAGCGAATGGAAGACACATTAATAAATTCCGGAACACCCGGTTCTAATTGATCGGGAGGTAGCCATTCGAGCATGATAAAGTCCTGCCCCCTGCACTTGAACGTCCACCAATCCTGGCTGTTAAGAATCAAATCGAAGTCAGCGTTATCATTGCCCGGTTCGCCTCCGCTGCCACCGGCTATGCGCTCCCGAGTGAGATCATATACAAACTCTGCGGGCTTCACGGACCTGACGGTGATTCGTTTACCGATGCCCTCTTCCCCCTCTTTCGCTGTATCGACCCACTGACCACCGCCATCGGCGCTGTCCTTCTGAAATCTGGCATGCAGCGTTGCGGTGCTATTGACGGGCGCAACGGAATGAAGATAGAAATCCTGCTCGACCAGAGAATCATTTGCTCGCAGAGCGTCGGCATTCGGTGCTTGACCGGGGCTACTTGGAATGGCCAGATCGAAGTAAGGACTCAGAATTTTATGCACTTGCAACTCTTGTTTCGCCCCCGGATCGACTCCCAGGTCCTCCACCGGTATAAAAGGCAGCTCCTCACCATTTTTGTAGACTAGGCGCATGCTTGCCAACTCCGTCAAACTCAGTTTGTAGTACTTGAGCTCTTCGTCTATTGGATCCCACACACCATTGGTCTGGGTACTGACTTGAACATTAAGTTGCTGGTAACCATTGGCCAGTACATTACCTTGCGTTTCCAGCTCCGGCCCACCCACCACTTTGATCGTGAATAGGGCCAGGGGGAGTTCCCAAGTCGGATCCGGGTCCTGCTGTTTTTCGCCAATCACGCTGTAGCCCCGGAAAAACACCACGCCGTTACGTACGATTTCGCACAACACCACGCTCGTCTGCTCCACCCCTTGCGGTGGGGCGGTGTAAAGCCCTTCGTCCACGCTGCCGACACCACTGACCACTCGCCACCGCCGCGGCACCTGCGGCATCAGAGCAACATCGTGGTTCAATTGCACCGTATTGGCGGCGTTGAGACGCTCCACCACAGCCGGCTCGACGCTTAAAAACGACTGGGCATTGTCCAGCAGCAGGGTAGATTGCGTTGTTTTGACGTCAGCACCGAGCGTCTCGCACAGCACCTTCTGAATTGAGAAGCCCTTGAGTTCAGCCTCGGCGCTGGCCACGAACCGCCACTGCGTGTCGGCAACCCTGGTCAGGCTGCCTTGTAGCGGCGCAAGCAGGCTGCATCGGGCTTCCTGCGCCATCGCGGTCGCGTTCAATGTAACTGCGGCAGGTGCTTTCTCGAGCAAATGGGTGACCAGTTTCGGCGCGATTTCCACCTCGCTGTAGTCCACCCTGAGCAGCGTCGAGGCCGTGTAGGTTTTACCGTTGTTTTCATAGGTAGCCGTCACCAGCACACGCAACGAGCGGTAGCCAATACGTTGCGGCGACACCGCCCTATACAAGCCATTGTCTATGGTACCGTGCCCGTCCTCGGAGTGACTTTGCAAGCTGACGGCTTCCCACGTTTTGGCCGTCAGCGTCCTGCCTTCCCAATCGAGCAGCCGGAATTGCTGTCGCCCCCCGGCCTCGATGACGGGGAACGCAGGTTCCAGGCGTATGCTGGTCTGTGCGGGGCTGATGCGACCAAACGACACCAGGTCATGAGGCGTGTGTTGCGCGACTTCTTCGTAGAAATTCAGTCCGGGGAAGGATAGATGTGCCGGTAGCTCCACGTTGTTATTGCTGGCATACCTCAGCATGTCCCGGGATAACACCCACAAGGCGGTGTATTTGCGATCACCACCAGGATTGGTGTCACCGGGCATCAAGTAAGGGAAGTCGGCACCGAGTTCTTGCCCCGGGCCATTACCTGCCAATAGTTCGATCAATGCAAGCACCACACCATCGCCTTCATTTGCCGCACCTCTGACCTTCGCCCCGGGTGCAGCCTGGGTCCGTAGGCGGAAACGCCTTGGGGCAAGCCCGTGGTAGCCCTTAAGGCCGATTCGTCCCAGCTGAAACACGGTCTGGTCCGACGACAATTTGTCAAACTGCTCTTTAAAATAGACACCGAGGCGCTCTGCGTGCTCTCTGCCCAAGAGATCGCAGGTAAAGGTACTGGCCCCCTTCAAATCCATCGTGATACGGCCTTGCCGGTCGACTTCAGCCACCACCAAGAACAAGTTGACCTTCATCGTCAGGGTGAAACCCTGCTGTTCGGTGATGTACCCCGTGGACAATAGAGCGTCCGAAGCGCCCACTCGAGAGTGCCACGTCTTGATTTCCCCGCCCACGATATTCATCGTCACCGTAGCGCTGGAGTCCGCTAAGGTCGCACTCTCGAAAGATACCTTCGGCGCACCGAGAACGATTGATTTAACCTCGACAGACTGACCCTCAGGCGCGTTAATGGCAGTGCGACCATTCAAATAGGGTAAGAAAGTGAATTCTTCATAGCGCGTTACATATTGCTGCTCCAGAAGATAATTAATGCGAAGGCGGTCGCATATGAATAATGCATCCCAGCCCCGGGTAATCAGTCTACCCTGCATAAGCGCAAGAACTTCATTCAACGTAGCCATGGTAAACCCTCTTCCAATAAAAGGATCAATTACAAACTCAATGCACGAATGACCGCACCTGAATCGGCTAACGGTAATGGCACGATGGTGTAACCTTCAAATAGACCAAGCACGGGTTCAACCCATTTTGCGCCAATGACGACGCAAGGTTGGGCACTGGGTCCGCCTTCACGATACAACCCCGTATCGCTGTCGATTTCTCCGGGGCCTCCGAAGGGGAGGAACCACTCCGGCTCGATGGAATTGTGGTTAATCGTGGCTCGCAACTGAAGTTCACCTTCGGCGGAAGATTCAAGATCGGGTTTTATAACCATCATCGTGTTTTTATGTTGTGCCACCACATAACTAGACCATGTATTGCCGCTGTCTTCATCGGTCACGTTGATTTCATCGAAAACAAAGGTGGCCTCACCCGTGATCTCGTCGGCGGCAATATAGTCGTATCCACCGGTGACAGGATTGGGGACCAAATCTCCACTTTCGCCCGGTACCCGATTCTTTATTTCCCACGTCAATGGTCCGCCACCGATGGAGCCCGCCAAAAACGAAATGCGTTCCAGCGGGTTGCACACTTCAATAACGGGATTGACCACAAGACTTCCCCTGATCACCGTTACTACGACCACACTTCGCTCGTCACTGGCCTCATCATGGGCAATGACCAGTACCTGAAGAGGGGCTGCGCCCAGTGTATGGGCCGGCGGTGCCCGATACTCCCCTTCAGGCGTCATCCTTCCAGGATCCAAAGCACCCGGCGCCTCTACCGTGAAACTGACTCCGGGAGCGGCCGGTTCCACCTCGAACGAAACAATTTCCCCAGGCAATAACAGCGTTTTCGGCGCACGGATCGTGAACGAGGCGCTGGAGGAAAGAACCCGGCCAAAGTCGACATAATCCTGTGGGAGCGCCACGACTTCCGATTGCAACCGGTGGGCACCCGCCAGGTCTACATCCGCCAAAAAACCTTGGGTACCGGTGGCCGTCAGGCATTCGGCGTACTGCTCGATCAACGCGGTTTTAACCGCATGCCCGATAAACGCCACGATCCGGTCGCGCAGGAGTTGCGGTGTGTTATCCGGCAGGCCACTGATGTACGTCACGTCCGGCGTCTGCGTGCGTGGCACAAATAACTCGGCACCGACTTCGTACGGCGCGAACTCATCGACCATCATCCGGAACACCTGCTCAAGGCTGAAGCTGAACGTCACCGTAAAAGAGGTCCATCCCCCCGTGCTGCCCTGGAGCCGATAACGCAGTGGCACATCGGCCCTGGTTTGCCAGTGCTGAACGGCCCGAGTCAGTTCAAATTCGGCCGTCAGTGGCTGAGCTCCTTGCACCAGCGAGATATCAAAAGTGTCACAGCCAAAGTCGTAAAGATTGTCCTTATAATCGCGAGCCGTAATGGTCAACTCGCCCGAGGTGGCTTTCATGCCTATCACACGTCCATCGTCTTCCATCAGTTCGAAGTGATTGCTGCCAAACATGCTCAACAGTGCCCCACCGAACGCGGCCCGATTGATCAGCCTGGACGAGAACAGCGCGGTGCTGGCGTAGTCCTTATCGGCGTCATTGGCGATCAGGTATCGGTATTCGCTCGGTTTGTTGCCGGGCCTGCCCATCGCCATGGTTTGATAAAACAGCAACGCCCCTTCGCCCGCGACCTCGCCGCTCGATTGAGTGCCCACATCAATGGACTTGATACACAGGAAAGGATTTTCCTGATCCGGGAACCTGGCCAACAGAAATACGGAACGTTCATTGGCCAAGGTTTCAAATTGCGCCTTGAAGAACTTGCCGCCAGCGACCTGTTCCTCCAGTACCGGCGAACTCGTCAGCCTGAGCTCTTCCGCCAACGTCAGGTCCAGCACGACCTGCGCATCGCGTCCGGCTGCTGGCTCTTGGAAAGTAACCGGTTGCTCGTCTGTGACCAACTTATAAGCATTAAGTGGGCTAAAGAGAAAAACCGACTGGATAAGCTGTTGATCAATTTTTTTTTGCGTGATCACTTCTTGGCCGCTGCTCACTTGCAGGGATAAACCCACGGCATTCGATACATACGACGTTGATGGAAAGGAAATCTCGGGATAACTCAATGAGCACCCGATCAAGTGATGGGTAAGCGGAGTATCCGGCACTTCGTAACTTCCGGTGATGCCATTCAGGCTTATGCCCTGGCTTAATCGGAGTGCATGGTCTTTTTGTAGCGCCTGGTTCACCGAATGACCCGACAAGGCAAACAATGCATCCCACTCGCGCATCTGGCTGGTGCCCTGCATCCAGCCTAACAGTTCGGTTACCGAAAAACTGGCCATCGCTACTTTCCTCATTTAATAAATGGGTTGCAAGCAAGTCGTTATACAGATCAATAAGCCAGGCCTGTCTCGCCATCAGTCTCGGCAACACTCAGCGGCACATCGGGAATATCGAGCAAGGGCAGCGCGAGCAGTAGATGACCTTCTAGAATACCCAGAGGCCCCGCGTCATAGGACGCTCTGATGAACACGAAAGCCTGCGGGGCCATTTCGTCAACCTGATAGACGCCTGGGGTTTCGCTGTGCCATGAGCCGGGGCCGTTGAATTCAATACTCCATTCAGCATATTGGGTTAAATCCATGTTATTGAATTTGGCTCTTAAAACGACTTCTATCAATCCTTCAAAGCTATCAGGGGCTTGAATGGTGATCCCGGGATTTGTCTGTGTAACCACCATGTAAACCGACGCCGTATACCCCTTATAAGTCGCCACGAGTTCATCCATCACATAGGTTTTCCCTTCGACGACGTCTTTATTCGAGACATAGGTGTAAACGCCATTATTGGTTTCGATAGAACCGCTCTCCCCCGGAACCGGGTTGTTGATGACCACCGTAGGCGCAGGACTGTCCTCATCGTCCTTCAGATAGCCAAGCTTTAACGGTACACGCTCGTCTAAATTGCAAATCTGAATCAGTGGATTGATCGTCAAGCGCGAGCGCACTACCGTCACCAAGGCAG
>NZ_FMXV01000038.1:0-53447 GCF_900104425.1 Pseudomonas sp. NFACC13-1
AACTGTGGGAGCGAGCTTGCTCGCGATGACGTCAGTTCAGCCAACATTAAAGTGACTGACACTACGCCTTCGCGAGCAGGCTCGCTCCCACAGGGTCAATGCAGGGTTTCAGAGTTCGCCGAGGGCTTCGATCAGGGCCTGGTTCTGCTCCGGTGTGCCGATGCTGATCCGTAGGAATTGGGCAATCCGCTCCTGCTTGAAGTGCCGTACGATCACCCCCTGTTCCCGCAGTTTCGCCGCCAAGCCCGCCGCATCGTGCCGGGGGTGGCGGGCGAAGATGAAGTTGGCCGCCGAGGGCAGCACTTCAAAGCCCTTGGCTTCCAGTTGGGCCACAACCCATTCACGGTGCTCGATGACCAACCGGCAGGTCCGGTCGAAATGCTCGCGATCATCGAACGCCGCCGCGCCGCCGACGTTCGCCAGGCGATCCAGCGGGTAGGAGTTGAAGCTGTTCTTGATCCGCTCCAGCGCTTCGATCAGGTCCGGATGGCCCACCGCCAGGCCCACGCGCAGCCCCGCCAGCGAGCGGGACTTGGACAGTGTCTGGGTCACCAGCAGATTCGGATAACGATCCACCAGGCTGATGGCCGTCTCGCCGCCGAAGTCGATATAGGCCTCATCGACCACCACCACCGAATCCGGGCTGGCCTTGAGGATCCGCTCGACCGCGTCCAGCGCCAGCAGGCAGCCGGTGGGTGCGTTCGGATTGGGGAAAATGATCCCGCCGTTCGGCTTGGCATAGTCCGCCGGATCGATCTGGAACTGTGCGTCGAGGGGCACGGCGTCGAACTGGATGCCATACAACCCGCAATACACCGGATAAAAGCTGTAGCTGATGTCCGGGAACAACAGCGGCTGGTCGTGCTGCAACAGACCGTGAAAGACGTGTGCCAGCACTTCATCCGAGCCGTTACCCAGGAACACCTGGTTGCTCTGCACGCCGTAGTAGCGGGCCACGGCGCCTTTGAGCAGGTCACTGTTGGGGTCCGGATACAGGCGCAGGTTGTCGTTCAGTTCGGTCTGCATCGCCGCCAGGGCCTTGGGCGATGGGCCGTAGGGGTTCTCGTTGGTGTTGAGCTTGACCAAGCGGGTCAGCTTCGGTTGCTCGCCCGGCACGTAGGGCACCAGGGTCTTGACGAACGGGCTCCAGAATTTACTCATTTCAGTTCCCCTGCCCTTCAACGGATTGCTCATCAAGAATGCGGTACTCGGCGCTGCGGGCGTGGGCGCTCAGCGATTCGCCACGGGCCAGCACCGAGGCGGTCTTGCCCAGTTCGGAAGCACCCTGCTCGGAGCAGAAGATGATCGACGAACGCTTCTGGAAGTCATACACCCCCAGCGGCGACGAAAAGCGGGCGGTGCCGGAAGTCGGCAACACGTGGTTGGGCCCCGCGCAATAATCGCCCAGTGCCTCGCTGGTGTGGCGGCCCATGAAGATCGCGCCGGCGTGGCGGATCTGTGGCAGCCAGGCTTGCGGATCGGCAACGGACAATTCCAGGTGTTCCGGCGCGATGCGGTTGGCGACCTCGATGGCCTGCGCCATGTCATCGACCTTGATCAGCGCCCCACGGCCGTTGATCGAGGTGTTGATGATCTCGGCGCGGTCCATGGTCGGCAGCAGCTTGTCGATGCTGGCAGCGACCTTGTCGAGGAACTCGGCGTCCGGGCTGACCAGGATCGCCTGGGCGTCTTCGTCGTGCTCGGCCTGGGAAAACAGGTCCATGGCGATCCAGTCCGGATCGGTCTGGCCGTCGCACACCACGAGGATTTCCGAAGGGCCCGCGATCATGTCGATGCCGACCTGGCCAAACACGTGACGCTTGGCGGTGGCGACATAGATATTGCCCGGCCCGACCACCTTGTCCACCCGTGGCACGCTTTCGGTGCCGTAGGCCAGCGCAGCCACGGCCTGGGCTCCGCCGATGGTGAATACCCGGTCCACCCCGGCGATGCAGGCGGCGGCCAGCACCAGCTCGTTGATTTCACCCCGCGGGGTCGGGACGACCATGACCACTTCGGTCACGCCGGCGACCTTGGCCGGGATGGCGTTCATCAGCACCGAGGATGGATACGACGCCTTGCCGCCCGGCACATACAGGCCGGCGCGGTCCAGCGGCGTGACTTTCTGGCCCAGCACCGTGCCGTCGGCTTCGGTGTAGCTCCAGGAGTCCTGTTTCTGCCTTTCGTGATAGTCACGCACCCGCGACGCGGCTTTTTCCAGGGCTTCGCGCTGGGGCACGGTGATCCGGGTCAGGGCCAGTTCCAGGCGCTCGCGCGGCAGGATCAGGTCGGCCATGGACGCCACTTGCAGGCCGTCGAATTTCTGGGTGAACTCCACCAGGGCGGCATCGCCACGCTCGCGCACGGCCTTGATGATGTCCAGCACCCGCTGATTGACCGAGTCGTCAGACACGCTTTCCCAGCTCAGCAGATGATCCAGATGATGTGCGAAATCCGGATCGGCAGCGTTGAGTCGGCGAATCGAAGTGGGAGCGGTCATAGCGAGGGCCTCATTAATGGCAAATGCTCAGGCGCCCTAAGCTACCAGTCCATTCGCGTGGGCACCTGAGAAAATTGGCTATGACACGGATAGACGGGCGCGACTCGAGGTCGCGCAGGTGAATCAGCCGCGGTGTCGCGATTCCACTGCCTTGCGCAGGGTATCGATCAGAGCCTGGATACGAGCATGCTGCATTTTCATCGACGCCTTGTTGACGATCAACCGGGAGGTGATGTCAGCGATGAAATCCTGGGGTTCCAGACCGTTGGCCCGCAGGGTGTTGCCGGTGTCGACCACGTCGATGATCTTGTCCGCCAAGCCGATCAGCGGCGCCAGCTCCATCGAACCGTACAGCTTGATGATGTCGACCTGACGTCCCTGCTCGGCGTAATAACGCTTGGCAATGTTGACGAACTTGGTCGCCACGCGCAAACGCCCCTTGGGCTCCGGCGCGCCGACTTTACCGGCGGTCATCAGCTTGCAACGGGCGATCTGCAGGTCCAGGGGCTCGTACAGGCCCTGGCCGCCGTATTCCATCAGCACGTCCTTGCCGGCAACGCCCAGGTCGGCGGCACCATGTTCCACATAGGTCGGCACATCGGTGGCACGCACGATCAGCAAGCGCACATCGGCCTGGGTCGTGGGGATGATCAGCTTGCGGCTCTTGTCCGGATTCTCGGTCGGCACGATGCCCGCTTCAGCCAGAAGCGGCAGGGTGTCGTCAAGGATGCGGCCCTTGGACAGTGCGATGGTCAACATGGGAAACGTCAGTCCTTATCAAGGTACTCATGCCCGGTCGCAAGCGGCGCCGGACACACATCGAGGGTGCAGACACCCTCGACCTGAAACGAAATCAACGGGCACATCCGTGTACCCATGCAGCCGGAACTAGCCCGGCACGCGGCGGATCTTGGCGCCGAGCATCTGCAGTTTTTCTTCGATGCACTCGTAGCCACGGTCGATGTGGTAGATGCGGTCGATCAGGGTATCGCCTTCGGCAACCAGGGCCGAGATGACCAGGCTGGCCGACGCCCGCAGGTCGGTGGCCATGACTGGCGCGCCCTTGAGCTTCTCGGTGCCGGTGACGATGGCCGTGTTGCCTTCGACCTGGATCTTGGCGCCCATGCGGTGCAGTTCGTAGACGTGCATGAAGCGGTTTTCGAAGATCGTCTCGATGACCGCGCCCGTGCCTTCGGCAATGGCGTTGAGGGAGATGAACTGCGCCTGCATGTCGGTCGGGAACGCCGGGTATGGAGCGGTCCGCACGTTGACAGCCTTGGGCCGCTTGCCGTGCATGTTCACTTCGATCCAGTCTTCGCCGCAGGTGACTTCGGCACCGGCTTCCTTGAGCTTCTCCAGGACGGCTTCGAGGATGGTCGGATCGGTGTCCTTGACCTTGACGCGGCCACCGGTGACCGCAGCGGCCACCAGGTAGGTGCCGGTTTCGATCCGATCCGGCATCACCTTGTAGGTGGCCGAATGCAGGCGCTCGACGCCATCGATGGTGATGGTGTCAGTGCCGGCACCGCTGATCTTGGCGCCCATGGCGATCAGGAAGTTCGCCAGGTCGACCACTTCAGGCTCGCGGGCGGCGTTTTGCAGCACGCTACGGCCCTTGGCCAGTGCGGCGGCCATCATGATGTTCTCGGTACCGGTCACGCTGACGGTATCGAAGAAGAAGTTCGCGCCGCGCAAGCCGCCTTCCGGCGCCTTGGCCTTGATGTAGCCGCCTTCGACGTCGATCACCGCGCCCATGGCTTCCAGGCCGCGGATGTGCAGGTCCACCGGACGCGAGCCGATGGCGCAACCGCCAGGCAAGGCGACTTCGGCTTCACCGAAACGGGCGACCATCGGGCCCAGTACCAGGATCGACGCACGCATGGTCTTCACCAGCTCGTACGGGGCGATCAGGGTCTTGATGGTGCGTGGGTCGATCTCGACGCTGAGCTTCTCGTCGATCACCGGCTCGATGCCCATGCGGCCGAACAGCTCGATCATCGTGGTGATGTCGTGCAGGTGCGGCAGGTTGGCCACGGTCACAGGACCATCGCACAGCAGGGTGGCGGCCAGGATGGGCAGGGCGGAGTTCTTTGCCCCGGAAATACGGATTTCGCCATCAAGACGAACGCCGCCGGTAATAATCAGTTTATCCATAAGAATCTCGAGGCCCTTGGGCTCAGGTGCGCTCGGCCCAGGCCGCGCTGCTGAAAAATTTCATCGTGACCGCGTGGATGCTGCCATCGGCAATCCATGGGTTCAAATGGGCATAGATGCTCTGCTGGCGCTTCACTGGGCTCAATGCCGCCAGTTCATCGCTGATCACGTTCAGCTGGAAGTTGCAGCCTTCGCCTTCAACTTCCACCTGTGTACCAGGCAGCTTTCCTTCAAGGAAGCTCTTCACTTCTACAGCCTGCATGCTCAACCTCAATCGGCGCCCTGTGCGCGCGGGTCGCACATCATACAAAAAAGCCCCGCGCCTGCGAACCCCGCGAAGCAGGACTCTGACGGGGGGACTTTTCCAACAATGTGGGTCAGGGGTGCGCCAACAGCTCGGTCAGCTCGCTGACCTGGGCTATTTCGCGCATGTCTTCGGGCATCCCACGGATGCTCCACGTTTTGCCGGCCGCCTTGGCGTCCCGCATGAAGCACAGCAGCAGCGACAAGCCGACACTGCTGGACTTCTGCACCGCCGAGCAGTCAATGACCACCTCGGTGGCACCGACGGACTTGATCAGCGCCTGGCCCTGCTTGCGCAAGGCCGGGCCGGTGCGGTAGTCCAGCACGCCACTGAGCAGCAGCTCACCCGCGTCGCCCAGACGAACGGCCGACTCACTCACCGACTCGATCATTGTTCCTGCTTCTCTTTGGCTTCTTCGGTCACTTCCTTGGCCTTGGCGACTTCGCCGGCCCAACCGTCGATGGTCTTGTCCAGGTCGTTGCCATTGCGCTGCATCGCGTCGGCGAACTGATCGCGGAACAGCTTGCCAATGTTGATGCCATTGATGATCACGTTGCGCACCTTCCACTCGCTGTTGATCTTCTCCAGCGTGTAGGAGACAGGATAGACCGCGCCGTTGTTGCCCTTGACCTGCATGTCGACGCTGGTGCGGGTACCGCTTTCGTCCTTGGCCGGGGAGACGGTGATGCCCTGGTTGTTGTATTCCAGCAGGGCGTTGCCATAGAACTGCATCAGGCTGCGCTTGAAGTTCTCCTGGAAGCGGGTCATCTGCGCCGGGGTCGCCTTGCGCGAGTACTTGACGGTCATGATGCTCTTGGAGATGCCATCGGCGTCTACCACAGGGCCGACGATGCCGTTCAGCGCGTCATAGAACGCGCTGGGGTCTTGCTTGTACTTCTCTTTATTGGCGGCAAGGTCCGCCAACAACCGGGTGGTCGTGTCCTGGATGATGTCATGGGCCGAAGGCGCGGCCACGGCGTTGGCCATCAACGGCAGCGCCGCGAGCAGCACCAACAGGCTACGTCGCAAGATAGAGATCATTCAAAAGCTCCTCATTTGGCGTCTTTGCTAACGGTATTGAGCAGGAATTTACCGATCAGGTCCTCGAGCACCAGGGACGACTGCGTGTCATGGATGACACCGCCGTCCTTGAGCACGGTGTCTTCCCCTCCCACGCTGATGCCAATGTATTTCTCGCCCAGCAGCCCGGCCGTGAGGATAGACGCCGTGGAGTCAGTCGGCAGGTTGTCCACGCGCTTTTCCAGCTGCAGCGTCACCCGACCGGTGAAATCCTCGCGGTTCAGATCGATTGCCGTGACCTTGCCGATGGTCACACCGGCCATGGTCACCTTGGCTCTGACCGTCAAACCGGCGATATTGTCAAAGTTGGCATAAAGTTTATAAGTATCGGTGCTTGCCGTCGGCGCCAGTCCACTGACCCGCAAGGCCAGCAGCAGCAAAGCCAGGATGCCAGCCAGCAAGAAAAGGCCGACACCGATTTCCAGGGTGCGGTTTTGCATCAGAAATCTCCAAACATCAAGGCGGTCAGAATAAAGTCGAGGCCCAGGACCGCCAGCGAGGCGTACACCACGGTCTTGGTTGTGGCACGGCTGATCCCCTCTGAAGTGGGCTCACAGTCATAGCCTTGAAACACGGCGATCCAGGTCACGACGAACGCGAACACGGCACTTTTGATCACGCCATTGAGGACATCATCGAGGAAGTCGACGCTGTTTTGCATGTTCGACCAGTAGGAACCTTCATAGACCCCCAGCCAGTCGACGGCCACCCAGGAGCCGCCCCAGATCCCCACGACGCTGAAAATCATCGCCAGCACCGGGAGGGAAATGAAGCCGGCCCACAGGCGCGGGGCAATGATGTACTTGAGTGGATCGACACCGATCATTTCCAGGCTGGACAACTGCTCGGTGGATTTCATGTTACCGATTTCAGCCGTCAGCGCCGAACCGGCTCGCCCGGCGAACAGCAGCGCCGTCACCACCGGACCCAGCTCACGCAGCAATGTCAGGGCGACCATCTGCCCGACCGCCTGCTCCGAACCGTAGCTGGACAGAATGCTGAAGCCCTGCAGCGCCAACACCATGCCGATGAAGATCCCGGAGACCACGATGATCACCAGGGACATCACGCCCACCGAGTGCAGCTGCTTGACCAGCAGGCCAAAGCCGCCGCCCGTCGCGCTGCGACCGAGCAAGGCGTGCATCAGGAACAGCGAGGAACGGCCCAGCACCGCCACCACATCGATGCCGGAGCGACCGAACAGACGAACTCTTTCCAACAGTGATTTCTTGCGCATCAGCGCTTCCCCAGCAGATCGGTACGGTAATCCGTGGCCGGAAAGTGGAACGCCACCGGCCCGTCCGGATCACCCTTCATGAATTGGCGAATGCGCGGGTTGTCCGAATCCGCCAGTTCCTGCGGTGTGCCCTGCCCCAACACCTGGCCGTCGCCGACCACATAGATGTAGTCGGCAATGCTGGCGGTTTCGGCCAGGTCATGGGAGACCACGATACTGGTGATGCCCAGCGCATCGTTGAGCAGGCGGATCAGCCGCACGAGCACCCCCATGGCGATCGGGTCCTGGCCGACGAAGGGTTCGTCGTACATGAGGATCTTCGGATCGAGGGCAATCGCCCGCGCCAGCGCGACCCGCCGCTTCATGCCGCCGGACAGCTCGTCGGGCATCAGGTCGATGGCGCCACGCAGCCCGACGGCCTGCAACTTGAGCAGGACGATGTCGCGGATCATCTCTTCCGGCAGGTCGGTATGGACCCGCAGCGGAAACGCCACGTTCTCGAACACATCGAGGTCGGTGAACAGCGCGCCGCTCTGGAACAGCACGCCCATGTGCTTGCGCGCATCGAACAGGTCGCTGCGAGACAATTGGGGAAGATTCTGGCCATTGACCCAGACTTCGCCGGCGCTGGGACGCAGCTGCGCGCCCATCAGCCGCAACAGCGTGGTCTTGCCACACCCGGAGGGCCCCATGATGCCGGTGACCTTGCCCCGTGGTATGCGAATATCGATGTCATTGAAAATGCTGCGCGTCCCTCGCTTGAAGGACAGTCCCTTCAGCTCGACCGCGTAGGCGTTGTCGGCACTCATCTAAACTCCTTGCGATGCAGCCTCACATTCGAATGCCCCGGGCAGCCGACAAGCGCCGGTACCGCCGGGCACACGAACCGGCGGCGAACTATATCACTGCAACAGCCAAGCGCCCAAGGCCAACGCCCCGCCCGTTAAGCCTGGCTTAAGGTAAATGCCACATTTTATGTCAAACGTTGTGGCCCCTTGAACAAAGCATGACGAACTTACGTGAGGGAATTGTTCATTACCGCTATAATCGCCGCCTTTTCATCGGGCTATACGATTTCAGACATGAGCCAATCCAGCGACCTGATTCAATCGGCACAACGTACCATCCGCCTCGAGCTCGAAGCCGTGCAAGGCTTGCTGCCCCATATCGACGCTGATTTCGTACGCGCCTGCGAGATGATTCTGGCCAGCAAGGGCCGCGTGGTCGTGGTCGGCATGGGCAAGTCCGGGCACATCGGCAACAAGATCGCCGCCACCCTCGCCAGCACCGGCACCACGGCCTTTTTCGTCCATCCGGCCGAAGCCAGCCATGGGGACATGGGCATGATCACCCGGGACGACATCATCCTGGCCCTGTCCAACTCCGGCTCCACCAACGAGATCATCACCCTGCTGCCGCTGATCAAGCGCCTGGGCATCCAGTTGATCAGCGTGACCGGCAACCCCGACTCGCCGCTGGCCAAGGCCGCCGAAGTGAACCTCAATGTCCATGTCGAACACGAAGCCTGCCCGTTGAACCTGGCACCGACCTCCTCCACCACCGCGGCCCTGGTCATGGGCGATGCCCTGGCCGTGGCGCTGCTGGAAGCCCGGGGCTTCACCGCGGAAGACTTCGCCTTTTCCCATCCCGGTGGCGCCCTCGGTCGTCGCCTGCTGCTGAAAGTCGAAAACGTGATGCACGCCGGCCAGGAACTGCCACAGGTCGTGCGCGGCACGCTGCTCAAGGACGCGCTCATGGAAATGACCCGCAAGGGGCTGGGCATGACGGTGGTCCTGGAGGACGACGGCAAGCTTGCCGGGATCTTTACCGACGGCGACCTGCGCCGCACCCTGGACCGCACCATCGACATCCACAGCGCGACCATCGAGCAAGTCATGACCCCCCACGGCAAGACCGCCCGCGCCGAGATGCTCGCCGCCGAGGCCCTGAAAATCATGGAAGACCACAAGATCAGCGCCCTGGTGGTCGTCGATGACGAAGACCGTCCGGTGGGCGCCCTGAACATGCACGATCTGCTGCGTGCGGGAGTCATGTAAATGAACACAGACCTGTTGCAACGTGGCAAAGCCATCAAGCTGGCCGTGTTCGATGTGGACGGCGTGCTGACCGACGGCCGCCTGTACTTCCTCGAAGACGGCAGCGAATTCAAGACCTTCAACACCCTCGACGGCCAAGGTATCAAGATGTTGATGGCCGCCGGCGTACAGACGGCTATCATCAGCGGCCGCAAGACCCCGGTGGTCGAACGGCGTGCGAAGAACCTCGGCATCCCGCACCTTTACCAGGGACGCGAAGACAAACTGGTGGTGCTGGACGAGCTTCTGGGCCAACTCAACCTAAGCTATGAACAGGTGGCCTACCTCGGTGACGACCTGCCAGACCTGCCGGTGATTCGCCGGGTCGGCCTGGGCATGGCGGTCGCCAACGCGGCCAGCTTCGTGCGCGAGCATGCCCACGGCATCACCACGGCGCGAGGCGGCGAAGGTGCCGCCCGCGAATTCTGTGAACTGATCCTGCGCGCCCAGGGCCGCCTCGAAGCGGCCAACGCCGCGTACCTGTGAGCCATTTATGCTGAGCAAAAAGATTCGCACCGTTGTGGTGTTTGCCTGTATCGCGGCGATTTTCGCCGCGGTGGGCTATTGGAACATCAGCCCCGAGCGGTTTCTCGACCAGCCCGCCGCCCAGGTCGAGGAACGGATCGACTGGTACGCGACCAACACCCATACCCTGCAGTACCTGCCCGACGGCAAAGTGCAATATGAGATGACGTCCGACAAGGTTGACCACGTAAAGGCCACTGACATTACGCTGGTCACCAAGCCGGACCTGAACATGTTCCGCGGCACCGAATTCCCGTGGCACGTGCAGAGCGAGCACGCCGAAGTCAACTCCGGCGGCACCGAAGTGGAACTGATCGACTCGGTACGCGTCGCCCGGACCGACGAAAAAAACCGCACGACCATCATCACCAGCACACGCATGACCGTGTTCCCACAGCAAGAATATGCGCAGACCGAGCAACCCGTTAGAATCGACGGCGCCGGGGGTGTATCGACCGGCACGGGAATGAAAGCGTATTTGAAGGAAAGCAGGATACACCTGCTATCGAACGTAAGAGGACAGTATGAAGCTCGCTAAAACCCTCCCTATTTTGCTCAGTCTGGGCGCAGCACTGGGAAGCGCGAGCGCCTGGGCTCTTCCCAACGACCGCGACCAGCCTATCCGCATCCAGGCCGACGACGCCCAGCTCGACGACAAGAATGGCGTCGCCACCTATAAAGGCGATGTGATCATCACCCAGGGTTCGATGAAGGTCACCGGCAACACCGTGACCATCACCCGCACCCCGACCGGCGATATCGATGTGGTGACCTCGGTGGGCAACCTGGCCTACTTCGAGCAACTGCAAACCGCGGGCGACACCAAGCCGGTACAGGGCTACGGGGTAACTATCCAGTACCACGCCGCCCAGGATCGCGTGGTCCTGATCGACCGCGCCAAGGTCGTCGACAAGGACAACAACGTCACCCAAGGCGAGAAAATCGTCTACGACACCGTCAAGAAACTGGCCAGCGCCGGCCGCGCCACCGGCAGCAAAGTGACCGAGCAGCGTCCGCGGATCGACATGGTGATCCAGCCTAAAAAGAAAACCGAGCAGAAGGCCCAGTAATGGCAACTCTGAAAGCCCAGCACTTGGCCAAGAGCTACAAGGGCCGGCAAGTCGTGCGCGATGTCAGCCTGTCCATCGACAGCGGCCAGATCGTCGGCCTGCTCGGCCCCAATGGCGCGGGCAAGACCACCTGCTTCTATATGATCGTCGGCCTGGTCCAGGCCGATCAGGGTCGCGTGCTGATCGACGACCTGGACGTCAGCCACCAGCCGATGCATGGCCGGGCAAAGGCCGGGATCGGCTATTTGCCGCAAGAAGCGTCGATCTTCCGCAAACTGTCGGTTGCCGACAACATCATGGCGATCCTCGAGACCCGCAAGGAGCTCGACAAGGCCGGCCGTCGCCAGGAACTGGAAAGCCTGCTGCAGGAATTCCACATCAGCCACATTCGCGACAACCTGGGCATGAGCCTGTCGGGTGGCGAACGGCGCCGCGTGGAAATCGCCCGCGCCCTGGCCACCGCACCGAAGTTCATCCTGCTCGACGAACCGTTCGCCGGCGTGGATCCGATCTCGGTGGGCGACATCAAGCAGATCATCCATCACCTCAAGGCCAAGGGCATCGGCGTGCTGATCACCGACCACAACGTGCGCGAGACCCTGGATATCTGCGAAACCGCCTACATTGTCAATGACGGCCAACTGATCGCCGAAGGTGACTCCGCCGCGATCCTGGCCAACGACCTGGTCAAGGAAGTCTACCTGGGCCATGAGTTCCGTCTGTAAGCACACGTGTCTGGCGAATTGCCTGGGCGTCGTTTAATTTTATTATGGCGACGCTCTAGGCAAACACTTCAGTTTCAGGCATATAATTTGCTTAAGTTTGGCGCTCCGGCGCCCTGTAGTGGATGGCGCATGTGCGCCGGCGAATAAGGTGTTAAGCCCCTGCCATGAAACCATCGCTAGTCTTGAGAATGGGCCAGCAGCTGACGATGACACCGCAGCTGCAACAGGCCATCCGCCTGCTCCAATTGTCGACCCTGGACCTGCAACAGGAAATCCAGGAGGCCCTGGAGTCCAATCCGATGCTCGAACGCCAGGAAGAAGGCGACGACTTCGACAACACCGATCCGCTGGCCGACAACGTCGAGCAGAAGACCAATACCGAGGTCCCGGAACCGTCCTACCAGGAAGCCGCCCCGACGGTGGATAACCTCGAGGATGGCGAATGGAACGAGCGCATCCCCAACGAGCTGCCCGTGGACACGGCCTGGGAAGACGTCTACCAGACCAGCGCCAGCAACCTGCCCAGCAGCGATGACGACGAGTGGGACTTCACCACCCGTACCTCGGCCGGCGAAAGCCTGCAAAGCCACCTGCTGTGGCAACTGAACCTGGCGCCGATGTCCGACACCGATCGCCTGATCGCCGTGACCCTGATCGACTGCATCAACAACCAGGGCTACCTGGACGAGACCCTCGAAGAGATCCTCGAAGCCTTCGACCCCGAGCTCGACATCGAGCTGGACGAGATCGAAGCCGTCCTCCATCGCATCCAGCAATTCGAACCGGCCGGCATCGGCGCCCGCAACCTAGGCGAGTGCCTGCTGCTGCAACTGCGCCAGTTGCCTGCCAAGACGCCATGGCTGGCCGAAGCCAAGCGATTGGTCACCGATTACATCGACCTGCTGGGCGGTCGCGATTACAGCCAGTTGATGCGGCGCATGAAGCTCAAGGAAGATGAGCTGCGCCAGGTCATCGAGCTGGTCCAGAGCCTCAACCCGCGCCCCGGCTCGCAGATCGAATCCACCGAGCCTGAGTACGTGGTGCCCGACGTGATCGTGCGCAAGCACAACGATCGCTGGCTGGTGGAGCTCAACCAGGAGTCGGTGCCCAAGCTGCGGGTCAACGCCCAGTACGCCGGCTTCGTCAAGCGCGCCGACACCAGCGCCGACAACACCTTCATGCGCAACCAGTTGCAGGAAGCCCGCTGGTTCATCAAGAGCCTGCAAAGCCGCAACGAAACCCTGATGAAAGTGGCCACCCAGATCGTCGAGCATCAGCGCGGCTTCCTGGAGTACGGCGATGAGGCGATGAAACCGTTGGTCCTGCATGACATTGCCGAGGCAGTGGGCATGCACGAGTCGACGATTTCCCGGGTGACCACCCAGAAATTCATGCATACCCCCCGGGGCATCTATGAATTGAAATACTTTTTCTCCAGCCACGTCAGCACCTCCGAAGGCGGCGAATGCTCGTCCACGGCCATCCGCGCGATCATCAAAAAACTGGTGGCCGCGGAAAATCAGAAAAAGCCGTTGAGTGACAGCAAGATCGCTGGTTTACTGGAGGCACAAGGCATTCAGGTGGCCCGCCGTACCGTCGCCAAATACCGCGAATCCCTCGGGATCGCGCCTTCGAGCGAACGCAAGCGGTTGATGTAACAGGCCACGCCACAGCGTTCCAGTGGCAGGCATTTCTGCCTGCCGCTTTATGCACTGGCAACGAAGGAGAAGCTGTATGCAAGTCAACATCAGTGGACACCAACTGGAAGTGACCGAACCCCTGCGCACCTACATCGGCGAAAAACTCGACCGGTTGGAGAGGCATTTCGACAAGATCACCAACGTGCAAGTCACGATGAACGTCGAGAAGCTGCTGCAGAAAATCGAAGCCACGCTGCATATCCCCGGCGGAGAAGTGGTCGCCAACGCAGAGCACACAGACATGTATGCCGCGATTGACCTGCTGACCGACAAGCTGGATCGCCAACTCAAAAAGCATAAGGAAAAGACCCAGAGCCTCCTCCAGGGCGCGACCGGTCGTTAACCCCCCCAATCCATGATCCGACTAGAAAACATCCTGACCCCCGGCCGTTCCCTGGTGAACGCGCCGGGCGGCAGTAAAAAGAAAGCCCTCGAACAAACTGCCAACCTGATCCACCGCGAAGTGCCGGATCTGGGAATGCAGGACGTCTTCGAGGCGCTGGTTGCCCGTGAAAAACTCGGTTCCACCGGTTTTGGCAACGGCATCGCCATCCCCCATTGCCGCCTCAAGGGTTGTATCGCGCCCATCAGCGCACTGTTGCACCTTGAAGCCCCCATAGATTTCGATGCCATCGACGGCGCTCCGGTCGACCTGCTGTTCGTATTGCTGGTTCCGGAAGCGGCGACCGATGCGCACCTCGAGCTGCTGCGCCAGATCGCCAGCATGCTGGACCGCAAGGAAGTGCGCGAGAAACTGCGCGGCGCGTCGAGTAACGAAGCTCTGTACCAGGTGGTCCTGGACGAGCAGAACGGTCATTAAACATGCGCATGATCATCGTCAGTGGCCGCTCCGGCTCCGGTAAAAGCACGGCCCTCAACGTGCTTGAGGACAGCGGCTACTATTGCATCGACAACCTGCCCGCTGGCCTGCTGCCGGAACTGGCCGAGCGCGCCCTGATCCACACCGAGCTGGCGCAGCCGCTGGTGGCGGTGTCCATCGATGCGCGCAACCTGCCGAGCCATCTGTCGCGCTTTCCAGAACTGCTGGAAGAAGTGCGCAGCCGGCATATTCAATGCGATGTGTTGTACCTGGATGCCGATGAAGAGACGCTGCTCAAGCGTTTTTCCGAAACCCGCCGGCGTCACCCGCTGAGCAACGCCAACCGCTCCCTGGCCGAAGCCATCGAAGATGAAAGCCAGCTGCTGGGGCCGATCGCCGACCTGGCGGACCTGAAGGTCAACACCACGCACCTGAACCTGTATCAGTTGCGCGACACCATCAAGCTGCGCCTGCTGAACCAACCGGAACCGGGCACGGCATTCCTGGTGGAGTCGTTCGGCTTCAAGCGTGGCATGCCGGTAGACGCCGACCTGGTGTTCGATGTGCGCTGCCTGCCCAACCCTTATTGGAAACCGGAACTGCGCGAGCAGTCCGGGCTCGATCAACCGGTGATCGACTACCTGGCCGCACAGCCGGACGTCGAGGAAATGTACCAGGACATCTCCAGCTACCTGCTCAAATGGCTACCCCGCTTTGCCGCGAGCAACCGCGCCTATGTCACGATCGCCATCGGCTGTACCGGCGGCCATCACCGCTCCGTCTACCTGACCGAACGCCTCGGTCAGCTCCTGCAAAAATCCCTGAAGAATGTCCAGGTTCGCCACCGCGACCTCAGCTAAAGGATTCACACCGCGATGCCTGCTCAGGAAATTGAAATCATCAACAAGCTGGGTTTGCATGCCCGAGCGTCGGCCAAGTTTGTCGGAGTCGCGGGACAGTTCAAGGACACCACCATCAGGGTCGGCCGCACGCCGGAATCCACGGTCGACGGCAAAAGCATCATGGCGATGATGATGCTCGCCGCCGGCAAGGGCACCAAGATCCACCTGAGCACTGAAGGGGATCAGGCACAGGAAGCGATGGATGCCCTGGTGGACCTGATCAACCGATATTTCGACGAAGGCGAATAACCCCCTGTGGCGAGGGGATTTATCCCCGCTGGGGTGCGAAGCAGCCCCCCAAAAAAAGGCCCATACAATCGACCAGAGATACCGCGAGAGTAGGTTTTGGGCTGCTTCGCAGCCCAGCGGGGATAAATCCCCTCGCCACAAATGGTCCCTTCCCACGGATGATCCCTGTCACACAGATTCCCCCTGTCACGCCAACGCCGTATCCAGCACCATCATCAGGCAAAACCCCACCAACAAACCCAGGCTCGCCAGTTTCTCGTGACCATTGCGGCGGGATTCGGGAATGACCTCATGGGTCACCACCAGCAGCATCGCCCCAGCCGCCAACGCCAGGCCCAGGGGCAAGAGCAGCTCGGCCAGGCTCACCAACCAGGCGCACAGCAGCGCGAACACGGGCTCGACCAACCCTGACGCCGCGCCAATCAGGAACGCCTTGACCCGCGACATGCCCGCCGTGGCCAGTACCAGCGCGATCACCAGCCCTTCGGGGACATCCTGCAAGGCGATGCCCATCGCCAGGCTGTCGGCATCCGGCATGCCGCCGCCCGCCGACACGCCCACCGCCATGCCTTCTGGAATGTTGTGGGCGATGATGGCGAACACGAACAGCCAGATCCGCGGCGCAATGATCGGGCGTCCCGACGCCGCCACCAGCCTTTCGGGGCTGGCCGAGACCTTGCGGTCCATCAGGTAAAGCCCGAACGCCCCCGACAGAATGCCAAAACAGATAAGGCCGCTGGCCGCCCAAGGCGTGAAGCCCAACTGCTGCGCCGCGGCAATGCCCGGCACGATCAGCGAAAACGCCGTGGCCGCGAGCATCACCCCGGCACCGAAGCCCAGCAGCGAATCGCTCACGGCCTGGGGCATGCGCCGGATGACCAGCACCGGCACGGCCCCCAGCGCGGTGCCCAAGGCACAAAGTCCGCCGCCCTGAAGGGCTCGCAACAGCCTGGGCTCCAGGTCCAGCCACGCCAGGCCCTGGGCCGCCAACAACGTCATCCCGGCCAACAGCAACAACGACCCCAAGGCATAGCGGAACATCCGTCCGCTTCCAATCGCCAGTGTTTGAGTATCCATAGTCAGCCTTGGAGGGGGTTCATGAAGGACTCGACGCCAGCGCCGCCTGATAGCGTCGGGCGACTTCAGGCCAATTGATCACGTTGTAGAAGGCGCTGATGTATTCCGGACGACGGTTCTGGTAGCGCAGGTAATAGGCATGTTCCCAGACGTCCAGGCCAAGGATCGGCGTGTTGCCATTCATCAGCGGGCTGTCCTGGTTGCCGCTGCTCTCCACCACCAGGGTCTTTTGCGGGGTCACGCTCAGCCAGGCCCAGCCGCTGCCGAAACGGGTCAGTGCCGCTTTGGTGAACGCTTCCTTGAAACGCTCGATACCGCCCAGTTGCGCATCGATCGCCGCCGCCAGGGCGCCCTCGGGCAGGCCGCAGCCCTGGGGCGTCATCACCTCCCAGAACAACGAATGATTGGCATGGCCACCACCCTGGTTGATCACCGCAGCCTTCAGACTTGCTGGCAACTGCTCCACGCTGGACACCAGTTTTTCGACGGGCCATTCGGCGTATTCGGTGCCGTCCACCGCCGCGTTGAGGTTATTGATGTAGGTCTGGTGATGCTTGGTGTAGTGGATCTCCATGGTTTGCGCATCAATGTGCGGTTCCAGGGCGTCGTAGGCGTAGGGCAATGCAGGCAAGGTAAAAGCCATGTTCAATGAACTCCATAATGAAGAGGGGCATTGCGTTGCCGGGGCGTGGCGGCATTGCAATGCAGCAGGCGCTGGGTGCGTGGGTACTCACCGTGCTCGCTGATGAAATTCAGCAGTTCGACGTAGGTCTTGTGGCTCTGGCGCTGGGCGGCGGCGCGCAAGGCCGGTGCCAGGCGTTCGTCCTGCATCGTCTGCAACAACCGTTGATGGATCGCACACAAGTATTCAGCGCTCTCCTCCGGCTGGTTCAGGCGCAAGTGCAGGTCCGCCAGGTTGTGATGGGAGACGACGCAAGCCGCGACCGCTTCGTCGGCATCCGCCCAGCGCTCGAACAACACTTGGGCCAGCGCCAAGGCTTGCAGGTAGGCTTCGCGGGCATCCACCAGCTCGCCCAGCATGAAACAGCGATTGGCCCGTTCGATCGTACGTTTCCAGTGTTCCATGGTGAGTCCTCCACACAGGTGTCGGGGTTACACGCCGCCGGCGGTGAGCTTCTCCGGGTCCAGCAGGACTTCGAGTTCGCTGCGAGACAGGTCGGTGTGTTCCAGGGCGACATCGATGACCGGTCGGCCTTGCTGATAAGCCTTCTTGGCGATTTCAGCGGCCTTCTGGTAACCGATGATCGGATTCAGCGCAGTCACCAGGATCGGGTTGCGCGACAACGCTTCCTTGAGCCTGGCTTCGTTGACCTTGAACGTGGCGATGGCCTTGTCCGCGAGCAAGCGGCTGGCGCTGGACATCAGGGCGATACTGCTCAGCAGGTTCTGGGCGATGATCGGCAACATCACGTTCAATTCGAAGTTGCCCGATTGACCGGCAATGGTGATCACCGTGTCGTTACCGATCACCTGGGCCGCGACCATCGCGGTGGCTTCAGGAATGACCGGGTTGACCTTGCCGGGCATGATCGAGGAGCCCGGCTGCAGGCCTTCGAGTTCGATCTCGCCCAGGCCCGCCAGCGGCCCGGAGTTCATCCAGCGCAGGTCGTTGGCGATTTTCATCAGCGACACGGCCGTGGTCTTGAGCTGTCCGGAAACCGCCACCGCGGTGTCCTGGGAGCCGATCAGCGCGAACAGGTTCTTGCCCGGGGTGAATTGCACGTGGGTCAATTGCGTCAGCTGTTGGCTGAACAGCTCGGCGAAACGCGGATGGGCATTGACCCCCGTGCCGACCGCCGTGCCGCCCTGGGCCAGGGATTGCAGGCTAGGCAGCAGGTCCTGCAGGTGGCCGATATTGGCCTTGAGCTGTTGCGCCCAACCGTCGAGCACCTGGCTCAGGCGCACCGGCATGGCATCCATCAGGTGGGTGCGACCCGTCTTGATGAACGGATGGACTTCTTCGGCCTTGCGCTCGATCACCTGCACCAGGTGTAACAACGCCGGCAGCAGTTGCTCATGCAAGGCCAGCGCGGCACTGACATGAATGCTGGTGGGGATGATGTCGTTGCTGCTCTGGCCGCAGTTGACATGGTCGTTCGGGTTGATCGTCTCTCCCAACAGGCCGCTGGCGAGGGTGGCGATCACTTCGTTGGCGTTCATGTTGGAGCTGGTGCCGGAGCCGGTCTGGAAGATATCCACCGGAAAATGATCCATGAAACGGCCTTCGAGCAGCCCCAGGGCGGCATCGACGATGGCCTTGCCCTGGGCCGCGCTGATCTGTTCCAGCTCCACGTTGGCCCGGGCGGCCGCGGCCTTGGCCAGGATCAGGGCGCGGATGAATGGCGCTGGCATCCGCTGGCCGCTGACCGGGAAGTTATCCACGGCACGCTGGGTCTGGGCGCCATATAGGGCGTCCACCGGGACGTGCAGCTCGCCCATGCTGTCGCGTTCGATACGGGTATTACTCATCGGGAGATCCTTGCACCAGTTCAATAAGGGGAATCGATGGTGCCAGGGCGCAGGTCGCCAGCGCCCAGGCATGGCTCTGCCAGCGCTTGAGGCGGCAGCGGCACAGTGATTGGCGTTCGAGGTCACGCAGGGGGCGCCAGGCCTGGTCGAGGCAGAGGCTGCGCCAATGCCAGGGCAGCGCGACATCCGAAGCGGTGTCGAGCAGCAGGCGGAAGGCGGTTTCGGAGATCATCCACGGCGAGGTGGCGGTGCAACAGGCCAGATAGCGGCCCTCGGCCAGGTAGTGCTCGATCAGCCGCGGTTCGTCCGGGTTCATCGCGCAACGGATCTGGCGGCTCATCCAGCGCCAGCTTTCAAGGTAGGGTTGTTCGTGCAGGGCAGAACTCATGACCGGGGCTCACACTCGGCGAATGAGATTCATTATTAGATGATAATAAGAAGCAACACAAGCCTGGGAGCGCATCATTATGGCGAGGGGATTTATCCCCTCACCACAGGGCGTCCACCGTGTCCCCCGGTCCAAACAGGGATCTGCGAACATAAAAAAGCGCGTCACCCACTTGGATGACGCGCCTTTTTTTCTGCGATCGAAGGTCAGCTACCCGCCACTGTCATCCGCTCGATCAGTACCGAGCCGGTGCGGATGTTGCTGCGCAGTTCCAGGTCATTCCCCACGGCCACGATCTGCTTGAACATGTCGCGCATGTTCCCGGCGATGGTGACTTCCTGGACCGGGAACTGGATCTCGCCATTCTCGACCCAGAAACCCGCCGCGCCACGGGAATAGTCGCCGGTGACCATGTTCAGGCCATGGCCCATCAGTTCCGTCACCAGCAGGCCCCGGCCCATGCGCCGCAGCAAGGCGGCCTGGTCTTCTTCGCCATGGGTCACGAACAGGTTATGCACGCCACCGGCATTGGCGGTGCTCGGCATGCCGAGTTTGCGTCCCGAATAGGTGCCGAGGATGTAGGACACCAGCTCGCCTTTTTCCACGAACGGCTTGGCGTAGGTGGCCAGGCCATCGCCGTCGAACGCGGAGCTGCCCATGGCCTGCATCAGGTGCGGACGCTCGTCGATGGTCATCCATTCCGGGAACAGTTTCTGGCCCAGCGCGCCTTCGAGGAATGACGACTTGCGATACAGATTGCCGCCGGACACCGCTGACAGGAAGCTGCCGAACAGGCCACCGGCCAGCTCGGCAGAAAACAGCACTGGCACTTCGCAGGTCGGCACCGGCCGTGCACCCAGGCGGCTGGCCGCCCGTTGCGCGGCTTTCTGGCCGATGCTCACCGGGTCCGCCAGCAAGGTGCCCTGGCGGTTGACGTCGTACCAGTAATCACGCTGCATCTGGCCGTTGGCTTCGGCAATCATGACGCAACTGAGGCTGTGGCGGGTCGATGCATAACCGCCGATGAAACCGTGGCTGTTGCCGTAGACACGGCAGCCCTGGTGGGTATTGAGCGTCGTACCGTCGGCATTCTTGATCCGCGAGTCGGCATCGAACGCCGCCGCTTCGCAACGCAGCGCCTGTTCGATGGCCTGTTCAGGGGTGATGTCCCAGGCGTGAAACAGGTCGAAGTCGCGCAGTTCCTTGCACATCAGCGCGGCATCGGCCAGGCCCGAGGCTTCGTCTTCGGAGGTGTGCTGGGCAATCGCCAGTGCCGCGGCGACGGTTTCGCGAATAGCGTCCGGGCCGCTGGCCGACGTGCTGGCCGAGCCTTTGCGCTGGCCCACGTACAAGGTGATGCCAAAGCCCTGGTCGCGATTGAATTCGACGGTTTCCACCTCGCGCTGGCGTACCGACGTCGACAGGCCCTGCTCCAGGGACACCGCCACCTCGCACGCACTGGCGCCTTGTCGCTTGGCCTCGGCGAGGATCTGCTCGACTTGTTCCTGCAGTGCCGGCAATGCCTGCGGGCCGACGCTTTGAACTGCACTCATGGTGTTCTCCACTCAAATTCTGTTTTCGGTGATGGCCATCGAGCGACCGGGCCGGACAAGCGGCCCCCGACTGGTTATCATGGCGGCGTTTCTTTGCGGACTGCCACCATGGTTGATTCTTACGACGACTCCCTCTACGAGGGTGAAAAAAGCAAATCCCAGGTCAAACGCGAGCTGCATGCTCTGGTTGACCTCGGCGAGCGCCTGACAACACTCAAGCCTGACTTGCTGGCCAAATTGCCTTTGACCGACGCCTTGCGTCGGGCCCTGGCCGATGCGCCCAAGCACACCGCGAATATCGCGCGTAAACGGCACCTGCAATTCATCGGCAAACTGATGCGCGATCAGGACACTGACGCCATCCTGGTGCTGCTCGATCAACTCGATGCCTCCACCCGGCAGTACAACGAACGCTTCCACAACCTGGAGCGCTGGCGCGATCGCTTGATCGCAGGCGACGACGGCGTGCTGGAAAAATTCGTCATCGACTACCCGGAGGCCGATCGCCAGCAATTGCGCTCCCTGATCCGTCAGGCCCAGCACGAACTGGCGCAGAACAAGCCACCGGCCTCGAGCCGTAAAATCTTCAAGTACATCCGTGAGCTGGACGAGACCCAACGCGGCTTGCGCTGAGTTTCACCGGGTCCGTAGGAGCTGGCGAAGCCTGCGATCTTTTGATCTTTCGCTTGAGACTCAAGTGTCTGGGGAAAGATCGCAGCCTCGTTGCACTCGACAGCTCCTACGACAGCTCCTACGCAGCTCATAGGGGACCGTATCATCCTTACGCGCCCGTGCCACCCACGGTAATCGCATCGATCTTCAGGGTCGGCTGGCCGACGCCCACCGGCACCGATTGCCCGTCCTTGCCACACGTCCCCACACCGCTGTCCAGCGCCAGGTCGTTACCGACCATCGACACCTTGCTCATCGCCTCCGGCCCATTGCCGATCAGGGTCGCCCCCTTGACCGGTGCGGTGATCTTGCCGTCTTCGATCAGGTAGGCCTCGCTGGTGGAGAACACGAACTTGCCGCTGGTGATGTCCACTTGGCCGCCGCCGAGGTTGGCGCAATAGATGCCTTTTTTCACCGAGGCGATGATTTCCGCCGGGTCGCTTTGGCCACCCAGCATGTAGGTATTGGTCATGCGCGGCATCGGCAGGTGCGCGTAAGACTCGCGGCGACCGTTACCGGTGCGTGCCACGCCCATCAGCCGGGCGTTGAGCTTGTCCTGCATGTAACCCTTGAGCACCCCGTTCTCGATCAGCGTGGTGCATTCGGTTGGCGTGCCTTCATCGTCGACGCTCAGGGAGCCACGACGCCCGGCCAGGGTACCGTCATCGACAATGGTGCAGAGTTTCGAAGCGACCATTTCCCCCATGCGCCCGCTGTAGGCCGAACTGCCCTTGCGGTTGAAATCGCCTTCCAGGCCGTGGCCCACCGCTTCGTGCAGCAGCACACCGGACCAGCCGGAGCCGAGCACCACCGGCAACGTACCGGCCGGAGCCGGGATGGCTTCCAGATTGACCAGGGCCTGGCGCAACGCTTCGCGGGCGTAGCCCATGGCGCGGTCTTCACTGAGGAAATAACGGTAATCGGTGCGCCCGCCACCGCCATGGCCACCGCGCTCACGACGACCGTTCTGCTCGACGATGACGCTGACATTGAAACGCACCAGCGGTCGCACGTCCGCCGCCAGGCCGCCATCGGTGGAAGCCACCAGGATCCGCTCCCAGACCCCGGCCATGCTGACCGACACCTGCTGGATGCGCGGGTCGAGGGCACGGGTGGCGACGTCGATGCGCTTGAGCAATTCGACTTTCTCGGCGCGGCTCATGACCTCCAGCGGGTTGTCCGGGGCATAGAGTTGCGCCACGTCCTGGCTGCTGAACGCCTGGACCGTACCATTCTGCCCGGCGCGGGAGATCGAGCGGGCCGCACGGGCCGCGGCCCCCAGGGCTTCAAGGGTGATGGCGTTGCTGTAGGCGAAACCGGTCTTTTCCCCGGACTGGGCGCGCACGCCCACACCCTGGTCAAGGTTGAAACTGCCTTCCTTGACGATGCCGTCCTCCAGCGACCAGGACTCGGAAATCTGGCCCTGGAAATACAGGTCGGCGGCATCGATGCCCGGGCCGGCCAGGTCGCCCAGCACGCCTTGCAGGCTTTCAAGCGTCACGCCGCCAGGGGCTAAAAGGTGCTCACTGACTGAGGATAACAACCCGCTCATATGTTTTACGCCTTGGATTCGTCGTCTTGGACAGGCCGCTGTCGAGCGCCCTGCGAGAAAAAGCGCCGATGGCTGGCCACCGGCATGCGCGCCCGGATGGACGCTTGTTCGCTGCTGTCGCGCTCGGCCACCAGCACGGCCTCGCCTTGATCCTGCTGTGCCAGCACGCGGCCCCAGGGGTCGACAATCGCGGCATGGCCAAAGGTTTCCCGAGGCCCCGGATGCACGCCACCCTGGGCGGCCGCCAGCACGTAGCACTGGGTCTCGATGGCCCGGGCGCGGATCAGCACGTCCCAATGGGCCGCGCCGGTCACCGCGGTAAACGCCGACGGTGCCGTGATCAACTCGGCCCCGGCCGCCCGCAGCTCGCTGTAGAGTTCCGGAAACCGCAAGTCATAACAAACCGTCAGGCCCACCCGGCCGACGGGGGTATCGGCAACCACCACGTTGGCACCATAAGCATAGTCATCCGACTCGCGATAGCGCCCGCGATTGTCCGCCACATCCACATCGAACAGGTGCAGCTTGTCATAACGCGCCACGATCTGGCCCTGGTCGTCGACCAGCAACGAACAGGCATGGGACCTGGCCTCGGGCTGGCCCACCGGCGGCAACGGCAGCGTGCCGGCCACAATCCATAACTTGAGGTCACGGGCGACCTGTTTCAACCACGGCAGGATCGGTCCCTGACCAAAGGCTTCGGCACGGCCGATATCGGCGATGTCCCGTCGCCCCATCGCCGCGAAATTCTCCGGCAGCACTGCCAGCCTCGCGCCGCCGGCGGCAGCCTGCTCCAGCAACACCCGGGCACGGGCCAGGTTGGCGAGCACGTCGCTTTGGCTGACCATTTGAATCACGGCGACTGCCATGGTGCCTCCCTCATTTCTTGCATCATTCCCCTGTGGGAGCGAGCTTGCTCGCGATAGCGCAGGATCCGCAAAGGAAATGTGACTGATACACGGCTATCGCGAGCAAGCTCGCTCCCACAGGGGTTATCCCATCGTCTGTCAAAACGGCTTGTCGAAAGTGATCTTCGGCTCTTTCCACGGTCCCTTGACGTCGTATCTTACGCTGGCAAAACGCGCCACGCGGTCACCGATCAGTTTGTCGATCAGAAACAGCGCCCCGCCCACCGCCGGTGCACCGACAATCAGCGCGGCGATCGGCAGGTTGTTGGTCACGGGCAACGTCACCAGCAGCTTGGCGTCGACGCGGTCGGCCACCATGTCCAGCGTGCCATTGAGTTCCAGGTTGCTCGACGGCCCGGTCAGGGTAATGGGTTCGCGGGTCACGTACACCCCGTCGCTCGCCACCAGCAGCCCCTTGACCCGGTCGTAACTCAAGCCTTTGCCGAACAGGTCGGAGAAGTCCAGGCGCAAGCGTCGGCCGATGGAGTTGAAGTTCAACAGGCCGAATACCCGCAACGCCTGGGCGCTGCCTTCGACTTCGACGAACTGGCCCTTGGTCAACGACGCGTCGAGGCTGCCGGAGAAGCGTTTGGTGGCGACCCACGCCGGCGAACCAGGCCAGCGACCATCGACATCCAGGCGGAAGGCCTGGCTGGTCACGCTCGGTGCGAACCCCCAGCCCTTGAGCACATCGGCCAGGTTCTTGCCGCCGATCCGTCCCTTGTACCAACTGTTGGTGGCGCCAGGCGTACCTTCCCAGCCGCCACTGCCATTCAACACCATGCCCTTGAGGCCCATGTCCAGGTTATTCAGCGCAATGCCCTTGGCGGTCGGGCGCACTTTCAACGACCACGCGCCAATCAGGTCAGGGCCCTGGAACAACTGGTCGATGGCGATATCCATCGCCGGGATCTTGCCGGGATCGACCGACGCCAACGGGTCCGGGGCGTTTTCATCTGCCTGGACCGTCGGGTCTGGGGCCGGCAGGCGAACGTAGTCAAGCTCGATGCCAATCGGTGCGGCCTTGGCGTCCGGCAGGTTGACATTGCCCTTGGCCTGCTGGCTGTCGAGCCGCAAGGCCCAGGCGTCCGGCTTGCGATCCAGTTGCACCGACGCCTGGTCCAGGGTGGTGCCCATGGCCGTGAGCTTGCCGACGGTCAGATCGACGCTGCTGAGCAATTGCTTGGCGCTGCCGCCCGGATCCTGGCCGGCGTACTTGTTCACCAGGTCCTGCCAGGGATTTACATCCAGCTCCGACAACGTGCCCCGCAGCCGCAGCCCCTTGGCGCCAGGCAGCACCGCATCGCCGGCGCCCAGCAGCAACTCGCCGCGACCGTCGGTGAATTTCCCGCTTGGCGCAGCGTAAGTGAAGCTGGCCAGGTCACCATAATCGACCCAGTAACGCCGTTCCGGCCCCTGCAGGGTCATGCGAAACACCGTGTCGCGCCCGACATCGGCGGCCATGCCGAAGGGGGCCGGCAGGTCGACGGCCACGCCCTTGAGGTTGGAGCTGACCGACAGCTGGCTGTCGGCACCGTCGAGGATCACTTGCAACTGGTAGGGCACGACGCCCGATACCGGCAACGGTTGGGTGACGTTCAGCCAACTGGTGAGCTTATTGATCTCCACCTGCCCGGACGCGGAGACCCGCGTGTTGAGCGCACCGGCACGGCCCTCGGCGAAAATCTGCGCGGTCACGGGCCGGTCGAATGCCCGGGCGCTGATGCCCTTGCCGCTCAGGCCCTTGTTGCTGTCGAAGCGGAAATCGCCCTTGAGCTGGGTCAGCTCCAGCGCCGGCTCGCTGAGCTTGAGACGAGCCTGGTCGGTGGCGAAGTCCACCAGGATCTTCGGTTGCTCGCCTTTGACCAGCGGGATATCCAACTTCACGCTGCCTTTCAGGTCGCCCTCGCCTTCCCAGCCGGCGAATGTCTCGGCGGTCCCGATCGGTGCGCTCTGGAGGATTTTCAAACCGTCGCCCAGCCCACCGGCGAACCCGCCGTCCAGCAGCAGATGAGAGCTCTGGCCAGTCGGTACATGGGGAATGTTCACCGAAACATCCTTGACCTGGGTATCGAGCAACTGCCCCTGGCTGGCATAGATGCGCACGCCGCTGTCTTCGACGAAGACATCGCCGCTGACCTTGCTGACCGAAGGCCAGCCCGGCTGGAACGCCAGTTCGGCGTCATGCACCTTGAAAAACAGGCTGATGCTGCGCGCCGCGTCCACGGCACCGTGGTTGAGCGAACCCTGATACTGGAAAAAGCCCTCGTCCACCGCGCCCTTGACGATGGCCGTGCGCAGCCACTCATCCAACGCCGGACTGAGGACCGCCGGCAGGTACTTGGCGGTGTAGCGCCCGTCACCGTCCACCAGGCCGACCCGCAGGTCCATGTAGTCTTCCTGGCTGTGGTCGAAATGCAGGCGAATCAGGAAGTCGCCGGCAATCCGGCCCTCCTCGCCCAGCACCTTCAGGTATGGCGCGATCAGGGTGAAGCCTTGCTTGTCGAGCTTCCAGGTCAGCCGGGCATTGGCCTGCAAGTATTGCCAGGGCTTGGCGAAGATCGGATCCAGGTGCAGGGAAAAATCCTTGCTGTCCATGCGCAGCTCGCCGCCGCCCAGGTCACCGCTCAGGCTCCCGGAGACGTTGCGCGCCGCCGGAGCGCCGCGATAGGCATCAAAGCCCACGGTATCCAGGTTGGTGGCGAAGCTGACTTTCTGGTCACCGGTGTTCTGCGGCCGGAAGTCCAGCAGCACGTTGCGCAGGCCACCGGTCACTTTGAGCCGGTCAATCGTCGTGGCCAGGCCTTCGGGCAACGGTGCCAGGGCATTGAGCAAAGGCGTGAGCGGGGTCAGGTCGAGGCGGTCGGCCTGCAGGTGCCAACGCTCCTCGGCCTGCTCGGTGGCGGCGGTTTGTTGCAGTTGCAGGTGCGATTCCCAGCGGGTCTCGCCCAGGTTCATCGCCAGGGAATCGAAGGTCGCGGTGAACCCTTGGCTACCGCGCTGGAAATAAGCGTTGAGGGCCAGGTTGTGGATCTGTACCGGCTTGCGTTCGCCGTAGGCACCCTGGAGCTGCGGTGCGTTCAGGCGCATGGCTGCGCTTTGCACCGTGCCCTCGCCCCAACTGAGCCAGAGCTCACCGCCGGCCTGGATCCGGGAGAAATTCCATTGCTGGGTCAGGCGTTTCGGCAGCCATTTGGACCAGTCGCTTTGCGGCAGGCTCAAATAGGCGTCGGCCTGGCCGTTCTTCCAGTCGCTGGCGCGCAGGCGGGTGCGCAGGTTGATCGCCACCGGCTGCCCGTCAGGCAGGGTCAGGCGTGCATCCAGGCGCTGGCGGGTGGCACCGGTGCGCAGGCTCAAGCCGACGTAGGTCAAGGTCAGCGGCGGTTGCTCGACCGGTTGCAAGGTCACCTGGCTATCGAGCACCGAGAGCTTGTCGACCACTTGCATGCGTTCGAGCAGTTGCTGCGGATCGAGGGGCTGCTCGTCCTTCACCGGCAGGCCTTCCAAAGCCCACTTGCCGTCGGCGCCCTCCTTGAGGCTGAGCTTCAGGCCACTGACTTCCAGGTGGGCGATGCGCACCTGACGCGCCAGCAGGCTGTCCCACAGGTCAGGCACGGCCCGCACCTGGTCCAGGTGCAAGGCGTTGGGGCCCTCGCCGACCACCACGTCGCGCGCCGCCAGGATCGGCGCCAACGCGTCCCAACTGCCGTCCAGGCTACCGATGTGCACAGGCATGCCCAAGGCGGCACCCGCGCGGGTCTCGACCTCGGCCCGGTATTCGGCCACCAGCGGGACCAGCTCGCGACCGAGGCTGACGTACAACGCCAGCAACACCAGCAACAGGGCGCAAAGCCCCAGCCCCCAACGGGTCAGCGTCGCGATCAAGCGTGTCAGACGCTCCATGTCAGTGGGCTCCCCTGGCAAAGACAATCAAATCCGCGGGCCCGCCGCTTCCCAAGCTCTTCAGAGCAACACCACGTCGTATTGTTCCTGGGAATACATGGTTTCGACCTGGAAACGAATCGTGCGTCCGATAAACGCTTCCAACTCCGCGACATTGCCTGACTCCTCGTCGAGCAGGCGATCCACCACTTTCTGGTTGGCCAACACTCTATAGCCGGTCGCCTGGTAGGCGCGCGCCTCCCGGAGGATTTCCCGGAAGATTTCGTAACACACGGTTTCCGGGGTCTTGAGCTTGCCCCGCCCCTGGCAACTGCTGCACGGTTCGCACAGCACCTGCTCGAGGCTTTCGCGGGTGCGCTTGCGGGTCATCTGCACCAGGCCCAGTTCGGTGATGCCGATGATGTTGGTCTTGGCGTGATCGCGTTCGAGTTGTTTTTCCAGGGTCCGCAGCACCTGGCGCTGGTGCTCTTCATCTTCCATGTCGATGAAGTCGATGATGATGATCCCGCCCAGGTTGCGCAGGCGCAGTTGGCGGGCAATCGCCGTGGCGGCTTCCAGGTTGGTCTTGAAGATGGTTTCTTCCAGGTTGCGGTGGCCGACGAACGCCCCGGTGTTGACGTCGATGGTGCTCATGGCTTCGGCCGGATCGACCACCAGGTAACCGCCGGACTTGAGTGGCACCTTGCGTTCCAGGGCTTTCTGGATTTCGTCCTCGACCCCGTACAGGTCGAAAATCGGCCGCTCGCCAGGGTAATGTTCCAGGCGATCGGCGATTTCCGGCATCAGTTCGGCGACGAACTGCGTGGTTTTCTGGAAGGTTTCCCGGGAGTCGATGCGGATTTTCTCGATCTTGGGGCTGACCAGGTCGCGCAAGGTCCGCAGTGCCAGGCCCAGGTCTTCGTAGATCACGCTGGGGGTGGCGATGGTCTTGATCTGCGCGGCGATCTGGTCCCAAAGCCTTCGCAGGTAGCGGATGTCCATGAGGATCTCATCGGCCCCGGCCCCTTCGGCGGCGGTGCGCAGGATGAACCCACCGGCTTCCTTGATGCCTTCTTTTTCCACGCAGTCGCTGACCACCTGCTTGAGGCGCTCGCGCTCGGCTTCGTCTTCGATCTTCAGGGAAATGCCGACGTGGGCGGTGCGCGGCATGTACACCAGGTAGCGCGATGGAATCGACAGTTGCGTGGTCAGGCGGGCGCCCTTGGAGCCGATAGGGTCCTTGGTGACCTGCACCACCAGGCTCTGGCCTTCATGCACCAGCGCGCTGATGCTCTCCACGGCCGGCCCTTCGCGCATGGAGATTTCCGACGCATGGATGAACGCCGCGCGGTCCAGGCCGATGTCGACGAAGGCCGCCTGCATGCCCGGCAGCACTCGCACCACCTTGCCCTTGTAGATATTGCCTACGATGCCACGCTTTTGCGTGCGCTCGACGTGGACCTCTTGCAGCACACCGTTTTCAACCACCGCCACGCGCGATTCCATCGGCGTGATGTTGATCAGGATCTCTTCACTCATGGCAGGGTCTCGTTCAGGCATGTTCACGATAATGGCCGCATCAAGTCAGACGGCGCTCAGCGCGCGCTCAAGGTTTGCCAACAGGGTATGCCGAAATGGCCCAGCAGTTCTGCGGTTTCGCACAGGGGCAGGCCGACCACGGCCGAATAGCTGCCTTCGAGCCCGGCGACGAACACCGCGCCCAGCCCTTGGATACCATAGCTGCCGGCCTTGTCCCGGGGTTCGCCGCTGGCCCAATAGGCCATCGCTTCCTGTTCGGTGATGGAGCGAAAACGCACCCGACTGCGCACCACCCGTGATTCGCAGCGCGAGCCGTCCAGCACAGCAATGGCGGTCAGCACTTCATGGTCGCGACCGGACAGGCTCAGCAGCATGGACAAGGCGTCGGCCAGGTCCACTGGCTTGCCGAGAATCCGCCCCTCCAGCACCACGGCAGTGTCCGCGCCGAGCACGCAGCCATCCACACCGGCGTCCAGGGCTCGCCGCCCAGCCTCGGCCTTGCCGCGCGCCAGGCGCTCGACATAGGCCGAGGGGGTTTCGTGATCCAGGGGTGTTTCATCAATGTCCGCGCCGATGGCGGTAAAGGGCACGCCAATCTGCGTGAGCAGCTCACGCCGACGCGGCGAGCCTGAGGCGAGGTAAAGCGGTTTCATCAAGACATCTCCCTATCAAGGCCAATGCCTGACCGAATCAGTTGATTTTGAAACGCAGGCGCAGGCCACGCAAACCGAAGCTGACCCATGGCCAGAGCAAAGCACTGACCAGGGCTGGCAATACCAGCGCCAGGGTTGGCTGGCGATTGCCGGTCAGCGCGCTGAGCCACAGCTGCACCAGTTGTGCCAGGCCGAAGATCACCAGGATCACCAGGCACTGCTGCCACATGGGGAACATCCGCAGGCGTTGTTGCAGCGACAGCACCAGGAAGGTGATCAGCGTCAGGATCAACGCGTTCTGCCCCAGCAGCGTGCCGTAGAGCACATCCTCGGCCAGGCCCAGGCACCAGGCGGTGACCATGCCCACCTTGTGGGGCAGGGCCAGCGCCCAGAAAGCCAGCAACAGGGCCAGCCACAGTGGGCGCAGGATTTCCATGAATTGCGGCAGCGGCGAAACGCTGAGCAACAGGCCGATGGCGAAGGTCAGCCAGACCATCCAGCCGTTACCGGATTGGGTACTGCTCATTCTTCTCGTGCTCCCCTGGTGGCTGGCGCGGTGGCCGGCGTGGAGACTGGCGGTTTGGCGGCGGGCCGGGCTGGCTGAGACGCCGGCGCGTGAGTTGCCGATGACCTGGGTGGTTTCGCAGCAGGTGCAGCAGGCGCGGCAGGCGTAGCAGGTGCGGCCGCTGGCGTTGTTGCCGGAGTTGCCGGAGCCGGGGCAGCCACTTGCGGTTTGGGCACGATTGCAGGAACTGCCGCCGGGGCAGCCGACTCGCCGCCCTGCCGGTCCTGGGCTTCCTGGGCCGCCGCGGCTTCGTTGGCGCGCTCCTCGGGTGTCCGGGTGTCGCTGAACACCAGCAGCAGGTAACGACTGCGGTTCAACGCGGCCGTCGGCACCGCGCGCACAATGGCGAACGGCTGGCCGGAGTCATGGATGACTTCCTTGACCGTCGCCACCGGATACCCGGCCGGGAAACGCTGGCCGAGGCCGGAGCTGACCAGCAGGTCGCCTTCCTTGATATCGGCGGTATCGGCCACGTGCCGCAGCTCCAGGCGCTCCGGGTTGCCGGTGCCGCTGGCAATCGCCCGCAGGCCGTTGCGGTTGACCTGCACCGGAATGCTGTGGGTGGTATCGGTCAGCAGCAGCACGCGAGATGTATAAGGCATCAACTCCACCACCTGGCCCATCAGGCCCCGGGCATCGAGCACCGGTTGGCCGAGGACCACACCGTCGCGTTCGCCCTTGTTGATCAGGATCCGGTGGGTGAAGGGGTTGGGGTCCATGCCGATCAACTCGGCCACTTCGACCTTCTCGTTGACCAGTGCCGAGGAGTTGAGCAACTCGCGCAGCCGCACGTTCTGCTCGGTGAGGGCCGCCAGCTTCTGCATGCGCCCCTGCAACAGCAGGTTTTCGGTCTTGAGTTTTTCGTTTTCGGCGACCAGTTCGGTCCGGCTGCCAAATTGGCTGGCGACACCTTGCCACAAGCGCTGCGGCAGGTCGGTGATCCAATAGGATTCCATCAACACCAGCGACATCTGGCTGCGTACAGGCTTGAGCAGCGTGAAGCGGGCATCGACCACCATCAGCGCGACCGATAGCACGGTCAGCACCAGCAGGCGCACGCCCAATGAGGGGCCTTTGGCGAAAAGCGGTTTAATAGGCCGCTCCTCCCAGGCAAATGTTTTCTTTATTCATACGGCATCAAACCGGCCTGGATACGAATGACAGAAGATAAACGCCAACGGGCAGCACTGCAAAGTGCTGCCCGAGAGCGAACAACATAGACCACTGCGCCAGGCTTATTCGCTGGAGAGCAGGTCCATGGTGTGCTTGTCCATCATTTCCAATGCACGGCCACCGCCGCGGGCAACGCAGGTCAACGGGTCTTCGGCAACGATCACCGGCAGGCCGGTTTCCTGGGCCAACAGCTTGTCGAGGTCACGCAACAGCGCGCCACCACCGGTCAGCACCAGGCCGCGCTCGGCGATGTCCGAGGCCAGCTCCGGTGGCGACTGCTCCAGGGCGCTCTTGACGGCCTGGACGATGGTCGCCAGCGACTCTTGCAGCGCTTCGAGCACCTCGTTGGAATTGAGGGTGAAGGCCCGTGGAACGCCTTCGGCCAGGTTGCGACCGCGCACGTCGACTTCACGCACTTCACCACCCGGGTAGGCCGTGCCGATTTCCTGCTTGATACGCTCGGCGGTGGATTCGCCGATCAGGCTGCCGTAGTTGCGACGCACGTAAGTGATGATCGCTTCGTCGAAACGGTCGCCGCCCACACGTACGGATTCGGCGTAGACCACACCGTTGAGGGAGATCAGCGCGATTTCGGTGGTACCGCCACCGATGTCGACGACCATCGAGCCGCGGGCTTCTTCCACCGGCAGGCCGGCACCGATGGCAGCGGCCATGGGTTCTTCGATCAGGAACACTTCACGGGCACCGGCACCGAGGGCCGATTCGCGGATAGCGCGACGCTCCACCTGGGTGGACTTGCACGGAACGCAGATCAGCACACGAGGGCTGGGCTGCAGAAAGCTGTTTTCGTGAACCTTGTTGATGAAGTACTGCAGCATCTTTTCGCAGACGCTGAAATCGGCGATCACGCCGTCCTTCATTGGGCGAATGGCCGCGATGTTGCCCGGTGTACGGCCCAGCATGCGCTTGGCTTCCGTACCGACAGCCACGACACTCTTCTGGTTACCGTGGGTGCGGATGGCCACGACCGAGGGTTCATTCAGGACGATACCGCGCTCGCGCACGTAAATAAGGGTGTTGGCAGTGCCCAGGTCGATGGAAAGATCGCTGGAAAACATGCCACGCAGTTTCTTGAACATGGGAAAGGGACCCTAGGCAACGCGTGGGTAAAAAAGTGCGGCAAACTCTAACAACGACAGGGATTTTGGGCAAGGCGCCAATATGTTAAATTGACCGCTTTTCTGCGCACCAAACCCCACAATCGCGGCCGTAGGGCCGTAGAAATGCGGTAGTGTTCCGACAATCTAACACACGGACAGACTGCGTCCGTTTTGTTTTCCACTGGAGAATCCCATGGCGCTTGAACGCTCCGACGTGGAAAAAATCGCTCATCTGGCCTGCCTGGGCCTCAATGAAGCCGATCTTCCACACATTACTTCTGCCCTGAACAGCATTCTAGGGCTGGTCGACGAGATGCAGGCGGTCGACACCGACGGTATCGAACCGCTGGCCCACCCACTGGAAGCCAGCCAGCGCCTGCGCGCCGACGTCGTGACCGAGTCCAATCACCGCGAGGCCTACCAGTCCATCGCACCAGCGGTCGAAAACGGCCTGTACCTGGTTCCGAAAGTCATCGACTAAAGGGAAAGAGCCTCTCATGCATCACATGACCCTGGCCGAGATCGCCCGCGGACTCGCCGATAAAAAGTTTTCTTCCGAAGAGCTGACCCAGGTCCTGCTGGCGCGCATCGCCCAGCTCGACCCGCAGCTCAACAGCTTCATCAGCCTCACCCAGGAACTGGCCCTGAGCCAGGCCAAGGCCGCCGACGACCGCCGTGCCAACGGTGAAACCGGCGCCCTGCTCGGTGCGCCGATTGCCCACAAGGACTTGTTCTGCACCCAGGGCATCCGCACCAGCTGCGGCTCGAAGATGCTCGACAACTTCAAGGCCCCGTACGACGCCACCGTGGTCGCCAGGCTGGCCGCCGCCGGCACCGTGACCCTGGGCAAGACCAACATGGACGAATTCGCCATGGGCTCGGCCAACGAGTCGAGCTACTACGGTGCGGTAAAGAACCCGTGGAACCTGGAACACGTACCGGGCGGCTCGTCCGGCGGTTCCGCCGCCGCCGTGGCCGCGCGCCTGTTGCCGGCCGCCACCGCCACCGACACCGGCGGCTCGATTCGCCAGCCAGCGGCGTTCACCAACCTCACCGGCCTCAAGCCGACCTACGGTCGCGTCTCGCGCTGGGGCATGATCGCCTACGCCTCCAGCCTCGACCAGGGCGGCCCGCTGGCGCGCACCGCAGAAGACTGCGCGATCCTGCTGCAAGGCATGGCCGGCTTCGACCCGAACGACTCCACCAGCATCGATGAGCCCGTGCCGGACTACAGCGCCAGCCTCAACGGCTCGCTGCAAGGCCTGCGCATCGGCGTGCCGAAGGAATACTTCAGCGCCGGCCTCGACCCGCGCATCGCCGAGCTGGTCCACAACAGCGTCAAAGAGCTGGAGAAGCTCGGCGCGGTCATCAAGGAAATCAGCCTGCCGAACATGCAGCACGCGATTCCGGCGTACTACGTGATCGCCCCGGCGGAAGCGTCCTCGAACCTGTCGCGCTTCGACGGTGTGCGCTTCGGCTACCGCTGCGAGAACCCGGAAAACCTGATCGACCTGTACAAGCGCTCCCGTGGTGAAGGCTTCGGTGCCGAAGTGCAGCGCCGGATCATGGTCGGCGCCTATGCGCTGTCCGCCGGCTACTACGATGCCTACTACCTCAAGGCACAGAAAATCCGCCGCCTGGTGAAGAACGACTTCATGGCCGCCTTCAACGAGGTCGACATCATCCTCGGCCCGACCACGCCGAACCCGGCCTGGAAGCTCGGCGCCAAGAACAGCGACCCGGTCGCCGAGTACCTGGAAGACGTCTACACCATCACCGCCAACCTCGCCGGCTTGCCGGGCCTGTCCATGCCGGCCGGTTTCGTCGATGGCCTGCCGGTGGGCGTGCAACTGCTCGCGCCGTATTTCCAGGAAGGCCGCCTGCTCAACGTGGCGCACCAGTATCAGTTGAACACTGACTGGCACACCCGCACCCCAACCGGCTTCTGAGGAGAAACACATGCAATGGGAAGTCGTGATCGGGCTGGAGATTCATACCCAGCTCACCACCCGGTCGAAAATCTTTTCCGGTAGCTCCACCACGTTCGGCTCCGAGCCCAACACCCAGGCCAGCCTGGTCGACCTGGGCATGCCCGGCGTGCTGCCGGTGCTCAACGCCGAAGCCGTGCGCATGGCGGTGATGTTCGGCCTGGCGATTGACGCCGAGATCGGCCAGCACAACGTGTTCGCCCGCAAGAACTACTTCTACCCGGACCTGCCCAAGGGCTACCAGATCAGCCAGATGGAATTGCCGATCGTCGGCAAGGGCCACCTGGACATCGCCCTGGAAGACGGCACGGTCAAGCGTGTCGGCATCACCCGGGCGCACCTGGAAGAAGACGCCGGCAAGAGCCTGCACGAAGAATTCAACGGCGCCACCGGCATCGACCTGAACCGTGCCGGCACGCCGCTGCTGGAGATCGTTTCCGAGCCGGACATGCGCAGCGCCAAGGAAGCCGTGGCCTACGTCAAGGCGATCCACGCGCTGGTGCGCTACCTGGGCATCTGCGACGGCAACATGGCCGAAGGCTCGCTGCGCTGCGACTGCAACGTGTCGATCCGGCCCAAGGGCCAGGTCGAGTTCGGCACCCGCTGCGAGATCAAGAACGTCAACTCGTTCCGCTTCATCGAGAAGGCGATCAACAGCGAGATCCAGCGCCAGATCGAACTGATCGAGGACGGCGGCAAGGTCATCCAGCAAACCCGCCTGTACGACCCGAACAAGGACGAGACCCGTCCGATGCGCAGCAAGGAAGAAGCCAACGACTACCGTTACTTCCCCGACCCGGACCTGCTGCCGGTGGTCATCGAGGACTCGTTCCTCAATGACGTGCGCGCCACCCTGCCGGAACTGCCGCCGCAGAAACGCGAGCGCTTCCAGGCGCAGTTCGGCCTGTCGAGCTATGACGCCAACGTCCTGGCCACCAGCCGCGAACAGGCCGATTACTTCGAAAAAGTCGTGAGCATCGGCGGCGACGCCAAGCTGGCGGCCAACTGGGTGATGGTCGAGTTGGGCAGCCTGTTGAACAAGCAGGGCCTGGAAATCGATGAGTCGCCGGTCTCGGCCGAGCAACTGGGCGGCATGCTGGTGCGGATCAAGGACAACACCATTTCCGGCAAGATCGCCAAGATGGTGTTCGAAGCCATGGCCAATGGTGAAGGCAGCGCCGACGAGATCATCGAGAAGCGCGGCTTGAAGCAGGTCACCGACACCGGTGCCATTTCCGCCGTGCTCGATGAAATGCTCGCGGCCAACGCCGAGCAGGTCGAACAATACCGGGCGGCAGACGAAGCCAAGCGGGGCAAGATGTTCGGCTTCTTCGTCGGCCAGGCCATGAAAGCCTCCAAGGGCAAGGCCAATCCGCAGCAGGTCAACGAACTGCTCAAAAGCAAGCTCGAGGGCTGATGGACATGGAGCCAGCCTTCAAATCTGGCTCCAATCTCCTTTGTGGGAGCGAGCTTGCTCGCGATAGCGGCATGTCAGTCAACACCGATGTTGAATGTGCTGGCCTCTTCGCGAGCAAGCTCGCTCCCACATTTGTATTTGGAAACTTTCGAATGAAGCGTCTCCTCGGCGCCTGCGCCCTGCTGTCCCTGCTGGCCGGTTGCGCCAGCCAGAGTGGGACGGTCGATCCACACGGCTACGACCAGACCGGCGTCGCCTCTTATTACGGTGCCAGGCACCATGGCAAGCGCACCGCCAGTGGCGAGCGTTTCGACCAGCACGGCCTGACCGCCGCCCATCGCCAGTTGCCGTTCGGCACACGGGTGAAAATCACCAACCTGGGCAACAATAACAGCGTGGTGGTGCGCATCAACGACCGTGGCCCATACTCCCGAGGCCGTTTGATCGACGTGTCCCGCGAAGCCGCCGAGCAACTGGGCATTTTGCGTAGCGGCACCGCACGGGTGCGCGTGCAAGCCCTCGACGATTGATAGACGGAGCCCGGCCATTACCCTACTCACCGCCCTACCGCTGCTCAGCCTGATCGAATTGTTCGGCGCCCTGCTGTTGCTGATCGGCGGTGCCGAACTGCTGGTGCGCGCCGCCGTGGGCCTGGCGGCCCGCTTGCAGGTACGACCGCTGATCATCGGCCTGACCGTCGTCGCCTTCGGCAGCAGCGCGCCGCAAATGGCCGTCAGCCTGCAGGCGACCCTGGCACAAAACGCCGACATCGCCGTGGGCAGCGTGATCGGCAGCAGCATCTTCAATATCCTCGTCACCCTTGGGTTGTCGGCGCTGATCATTCCGTTGCGCGTCTCGCGCCAACTGGTGCGCCTGGACATCCCGCTGATGATCGGTGCCAGCCTGCTGGTGTTCGTGCTGGCCTGGAATGAAGAACTGACCCGGTTGGACGGCATCTGGCTGCTGCTGGCCCTGGCGGTGTACCTCGGGCTGTTGCTGCGCCAGTCACGGCATTCGGGGCGACCGCACCCGGTGGGGGGCGACGTGGCCCACCGGTCCTGGATCAAGAGTGTGGTGATGATCGCGTCGGGCCTGGCGATGCTGGTTTTCGCCGGGCACCTGTTGCTGGGAGCGGCGGTGGAAGTGGCGACGGACCTCGGGCTCTCGGAACGCATCATCGGCCTGACCATCGTCGCCGTCAGCACCTCGCTGCCGGAACTCGCCACGTCGCTGATCGCCGCCTTGCGGGGCCAGCGGGACATTGCGGTGGGCAACGTGATCGGCAGCAACCTGTTCAACCTGCTGGGCGTGCTGGGGGTCACCGCCCTCGCCGCGCCCACGCCACTGTCGGTCTCGCCGAACGCCCTGGATTTCGACCTGCCGGTGATGCTCGGCGTGGCGGTGCTGTGCTTGCCGGTGTTCTATTCCGGTTATCGCGTCACCCGCGCCGAAGGCCTGTTGTTCCTGGGCTTGTACCTGGCCTACGGGCTGCACGTGGTGTCATTCACCACCGGCATGCCCCTGGCCGGCCAACTGGAACGGCTGATGCTGTTCTATGCGCTGCCGGCCCTGCTCGCGTTTTTGCTGTTCACCTCCCTGCGCGCCTGGCGCCGCCAACACCACAAGAGGGATTTGCCATGACCGACACTCCAAAGACCGGCCTGGACATGCGTCGCCAGGTCATGGGCGACGCATTCGTCGACCGCGCCCTGGGCAACGCCACCGAGTTCACCCAGCCGTTGCAGGACTTCGTCAACGAACATGCCTGGGGGAGCGTCTGGCAACGCGAGGGGCTGCCGCTGAAGACCCGCAGCCTGATCACCCTCGCCGCCCTCACCGCCCTCAAGTGCCCGCAGGAACTCAAGGGCCATGTGCGCGGCGCGCTGAACAACGGTTGCACGGTGGAAGAAATTCGCGAGGCGTTGCTGCATTGCGCGGTGTACGCGGGCGTGCCGGCGGCGATCGATGCGTTTCGGGCGGCGCAGGAAGTGATCGATAGTTACCAGAAGCCGGAGTGATCGTTAGATCGCTATCGCGAGCAAGCTCGCTCCCACAGTTGACCGGCGCTGAACACAAAATGTGTGTACACCACGAACCTCCTGTGGGAGCGAGCTCGCTCGCGATTGGACCTCAAGAGCAAGCCCAAGCCTAGATCCACCCACCCCACTGCAACACAAAGATCCCCAGGTTGGTGGTAATCGCCGCCATCAAGGTGGTGATGACGATGATCGCCGCCGCCAGTTCATGGTTGCCATCGGCCGCCCGGGCCATGACGAAGCTGGCGGCGGCGGTGGGGCTGCCGAAGTACAGGAACAGGATCCCCAGTTCCGCCCCGCGAAAGCCCCAGAGCCAGGCGCCCAGCGTGGCCACCAGCGGCAGGCCGACCATTTTCACCAGGCTCGAACTCAGGGCCATCTTGCCGCTCTTGCGCAGGGCCGCCAGCGATAGCGTGCCGCCGATGCAAATCAGCGCCAGGGGCAAGGTCATTTGCGACAGGTACTTGGCCGAGGTCTCGAACCAGTTCGGCACACCGATCTGCCAATAGGCGAACGGCGCGGCGACGATCACACTGATGATCAGCGGATTGCTGATCACGCTTTTGCAAATGCTCCACGGATCGGACTTGATCACCGGGCTGTAGACCGCCAGCACGATGGTCGACAAGGTGTTGTAGAACAGGATCACCAGCGCCGCGAGAATCGCTCCCAGGGAAATCCCGTAGTCGCCATACATGCTCGCCGCCAGCGCCAGGCCGATGACCCCGTTATTGCCACGAAACGCACCTTGGGTGTAGATGCCGCGATCTTCCCGCGGGCAACGCCAGATCGCCCAGCCCCAGGCCATCGCAAAGCTCACCAGGGTGGCGACAGAGAAATAGATCAACAGAGCCGGCTGTAACGCCGCATGCAGGTCCGCGTGCAGGATGCCGAGGAACAACAGCGCCGGCATGGTGACGTTGAACACCAGGGACGAGGCGATGTGGATGAAGTTGTCGTTGATCCAGTCGACGCGCTTGAGCAACACCCCCAGAAACAGCATGGCGAACACCGGCGCGGTGACGTTCAGGGTTTCGAGGAAAATTGCCAGCATGCCGGGGGACCTTGAGAGGTGGTGTCGTTAGGTGGCTAATAATAAGCCACTCACGGCATTGGCGTCTGGTGAAGTGCTATCGCGAGCAGGCTCGCTTCCCTTTTTTTTGGCTGAATACAGAACCTGCATTCGCCACAAATCCCCTGTGGGAGCGAGCTTGCTCGCGATGGCGGTGTTTCAGCCTGCACAGGTATCGAATGTGCCGCCCCCATCGCGAGCAAGCTCGCTCCCACATTGGTTCTTCAGTGGTCAACAGATCAAGTAATCGGCGCCGGGTTGAACAAGGTGATGTCGTTGTACAGCTTGTGCCGCTCGGCCCAGGTCTGCTTCTTGCCGCTGGCCACGTCCAGGTAGTAGTGGAACAGCTCCCAGCCCAACTCTTCGATGGTCGCCCGTCCGGTGGCGATCCGACCGGCGTCGATGTCGATCAGGTCCGGCCAGCGCTGGGCCAGTTCGGTGCGGGTCGAGACCTTCACCACCGGGGCCATGGCCAAGCCGTAGGGCGTGCCCCGGCCGGTGGTGAACACATGCAGGTTCATCCCCGCCGCCAGTTGCAAGGTGCCGCAGACAAAATCACTGGCCGGCGTGGCGCAGAAGATCAGGCCCTTTTGCTTGAAACGCTCGCCCGGGCCGAGCACGCCGTTGATCGCGCTGCTGCCAGACTTGACGATCGAGCCCAGGGATTTTTCGACGATGTTCGACAACCCGCCCTTCTTGTTGCCCGGCGTGGTGTTGGCACTGCGATCGGCCTCGCCCTTGGCCAGGTAGCGGTCGTACCAGTCCATTTCCCGCACCAGCTCCTGGGCGACTTCCTGGGTTTGCGCCCGGGAGGTCAGCAGGTAGATCGCATCGCGCACTTCGGTGACTTCGGAAAACATCACCGTCGCCCCCGCCCGCAGCAACAGGTCCGAGGCATAACCCAGCGCCGGGTTGGCGGTGATGCCGGAAAACGCATCGCTGCCGCCGCACTGCATGCCCAGGATCAGCTCCGAGGCCGGCACGGTTTCACGACGGCGCAGGTCGAGTTTCTTCAGGCGGGTCTCGGCCAATTCCATGATCTGCTCGATCATTTCGGTGAAACCGTGACTGGAATCCTGCAAGCGATACAACCACGGCTCGCTGAGGTCCACCGAACTGTCGCCCTCATGCATCACCTGACCGGCCTGCAATTTCTCGCAGCCCAGGCTGATCACCAGTGCCTCGCCGCCCAGGTTCGGGTTGCGTGCCAGGTTGCGCACGGTACGGATCGGGATGTACGCGTCGGTGGCGGTGATCGCCACGCCGCAGCCATAGCTGTGGGTCAGCGCCACCACGTCATCGACGTTCGGGTACTTGGGCAGCAGCTCATCCTTGATACGCTTGACCGCATGGTCCAGCACCCCGGTCACGCACTGCACCGTGGTGGTGATGCCCAGGATGTTGCGCGTGCCGACGGTGCCGTCGGCGTTGCGATAACCCTCGAAGGTGTAACCCTCCAACGGCGCATCGGCCGCCGGTACGTCGGTGGACAACGGCAGGCTGTCCAACGGCGGCGCGGTGGGCATGCGCAACTGGTCTTCCTTGACCCAACTGCCACGAGGAATCGGCTGCAGCGCATAGCCAATGACCTGGCCGTAGCGAATCACCTCGCCACCCTGGGGAATATCCTCCAGGGTGACCTTGTGGCTCTGCGGTACAAAGTCCACGGTGACCAGGCCGTCCGGGAACTCGGTCCCGGCCGGTACGCCCTGGTCATTGACGACGATTACCACGTTGTCCCGCTCATGCAAGCGGATGTAACGCGGCGAATCGGCATGTTCAATCAGTTGCATTGACGCCGCTCCTTCAGGATTTCGCTTCAGACAGGCTGGAGATCTCGGCATCCTTGGCCGTCGGTTCCTTGAGTACCACACGCTTGATCGGCCCTACGATGACCAGGTAGCTGAACACCGCCACCAGCGCGTTGCAACCGACAAACACCAGTGCCCACTTGAACGAACCGGTGGCGCTGATGATGTAGCCAATGACGATTGGCGTAGTGATCGATGCCAGGTTGCCGAAAGTGTTGAACAGTCCACCGCTCAAGCCGGCGATCTGTTTTGGCGACGTGTCGGACACCACGGCCCAGCCCAGTGCGCCCACGCCTTTACCGAAGAACGCCAGGGCCATGAAGCCCACCACCATCCATTCGATGTCCACGTAGTTGCAGGCCACGATGCTGCTGGAGACCAGCAGGCCGCCGATGATCGGCGCTTTGCGAGCGAAGGTCAGCGAGTGGCCCTTGCGCAGCAGGTAGTCGGAAATCACCCCGCCCAGCACGCCGCCGATAAAGCCGCAGATGGCCGGCAAGGACGCGATGAAACCGGCCTTGAGGATAGTCATGCCGCGCTCCTGCACCAGGTACACCGGGAACCAGGTCAGGAAGAAGTACGTGATGCCGTTGATGCAGTACTGGCCCAGATAGACACCGAGCATCATGCGGTTGGTCAGCAGTTGGCGGATGTAATCCCACTTCGGACCGTCGGTTTTCTTGTCCTTGCCTTTGTCCTGGTCCATGTCGACCATCGCGCCATTGGCGGCGATGTGATTGAACTCGGCTTCGTTGATCATCGGGTGCTGGCGCGGGCTGTAGATCACTTTCAGCCAGATCAGCGAGAACACGATGCCGATCACGCCCATCACGATGAACACGTGCTGCCAGCCGAAACGGTAGACGATCCAGCCCATCAGCGGTGCGAACAGCACGGTGGCGAAATACTGCGCCGAGTTGAAGATCGCCGAGGCGGTGCCGCGTTCCGCGGTGGGGAACCAGGCGGCGACGATCCGTGCGTTGCCCGGGAAGGACGGCGCTTCGGCCAGCCCAACCAGGAAGCGCAGCATGAACAGCGCAACCACGGCCGTGGACATGCCGAATTCACCCACATAGCCTTGCAGCACGGTGAACAGCGACCAGGTGAAAATGCTCAAGGCATAGATTTTTTTCGACCCGAAACGGTCGAGCAGCCAGCCGCCGGGAATCTGCCCGGCCACATAGGCCCAGCCGAAAGCGGAGAAGATATAACCGAGGGTGACGGCATCGATGCCGAGGTCTTTTTGCAGGCTGGAGCCTGCGATGGCGATGGTGGCACGGTCGGCATAGTTGATCGTCGTCACCAGGAACAGCATGAGCAGGATCAAATAGCGGACGTGTGTCGGCTTGCTCGCTTGCATGTAAATGTACTCCCACTATTTATTTTTATGCGGGTCAGCAGATTGTGACGCCAGGGCGGGATCACCCGCCCTGGCGGTGTCGCACTTACGATCCGATGTAAGAAGTTTTAACCACGGTGTAGAACTCTTGCGCGTAGCGACCTTGCTCACGCGAACCATAGGACGAACCTTTGCGCCCGCCGAACGGCACGTGGTAATCCACGCCGGCGGTCGGCAGGTTGACCATCACCATGCCCGCCTGGGAATGGCGCTTGAAGTGGTTGGCATACTTCAGCGAGGTGGTGGCGATACCGGCGGACAGACCGAACTCGGTGTCGTTGGCCATGGCCAGCGCCGCCTCGTAGTCGGCCACGCGCACGACGTTGGCCACCGGGCCGAAGATCTCTTCGCGGCTGATGCGCATCGACGCTTCGCTGTCGGCGAACAGGGTCGGCGCCAGGAAGTAACCTTCGGTATCGCACGTCACCAAACCACCACCGCTGACCAGCCGCGCGCCTTCGCTCTGGCCGATGTCGATGTACTTCAAGTCCTGGTTGAGCTGGGCTTCGGAAACCACCGGGCCGATGTCGGTGCCGGTCTTCAACGCATGACCGACCTTGATCGATTGCATGCGCTCGGCCATGGCCGCAACGAACTTGTCGTGGATGCCGGCGGTGACGATCAGGCGACTGGAGGCCGTGCAACGTTGGCCGGTGGAGTAGAACGCGCTCTGCACCGCCAGCTCGACGGCTTGCTTGAGGTCGGCGTCGTCGAGGATGATCTGCGGGTTCTTGCCGCCCATCTCCAACTGCACCTTGGCCTGGCGCGACACGCAGTTGACCGCGATCTGCCGGCCCACGCCCACGGAACCGGTGAAGCTGATGCCGTCGACTTTCGGGCTGTTGACCAGGACTTCACCGACGACGCGGCCACTGCCCATCACCAGGTTGAACGCACCGGCCGGGAAGCCGGCGCGGGAAATGATCTCGGCCAGGGCCCAGGCACAGCCCGGCACCAGCTCGGCCGGCTTGATCACCACGCAGTTGCCATAGGCCAGGGCCGGGGCGATCTTCCACGCGGGGATGGCGATCGGGAAGTTCCAGGGGGTGATCAGGCCGACCACACCGAGGGCTTCACGGGTGACTTCGACGTTGACGCCCGGGCGCACTGACGGCACGTAATCGCCCGACAGGCGCAGGCATTCACCGGCGAAGAATTTGAAGATATTGCCGGCGCGGGTCACTTCGCCGATGGCTTCAGGCAGGGTCTTGCCCTCTTCCCGGGCCAGCAGTTGGCCGAGTTCTTCGCGGCGGGCGAGGATCTCGCTGCCAACTTTGTCCAGGGCATCGTGACGGGCCTGGATGCCCGAGGTCGACCAGGCCGGGAAGGCGGCGCGGGCGGCTTCGATGGCGGCATTGACTTGCGCTGCGTCAGCCTTGGCGTATTCACCGATGACATCGGACAAGTCAGACGGGTTGATGTTGGTGCAATAGTCGGCACCGGCCACCCACTGACCGTTGATGTAGTTATCGAAACGCTTTGAATCTGCCACGGAGCTACTCCTTCTACAAAAGCTGTCTAGGGACGCAAAGCGTCCCTGGTGGCATTCCCACGGGGAGCGTGGGAACGAACAAACCACCTTACGCAAAAAGCCGCTGATCACTCAGCGGCCTCGGCGGGTCTGTTACTGCTTGCCTTGCTTGTCGATCAGCGCGGCCAGGGCTTCGTATTCTTCTGGCAGCAGGTCGGTCAACGGCGTGCGCACAGGGCCCGCGTCATAGCCAACGATCTTCGCGCCGGCCTTGACGATGCTCACCGCGTAACCGGCCTTGCGGTTACGGATGTCCAGGTAAGGCAGGAAGAAGTCGTCGATGATTTTGCCGACGGTCTCGTGATCGTCGCGGGCAATGGCGTGGTAGAAGTCCATCGCGGTTTTCGGGATGAAGTTGAACACCGCCGAGGAGTAGACCGGCACGCCCAGGGCCTTGTAGGCCGCGGCGTAGACTTCAGCGGTCGGCAGGCCGCCCAGGTAGCTGAAACGGTCGCCGAGGCGACGACGGATCGACACCATCAGTTCGATATCGCCCAGGCCATCCTTGTAGCCGATCAGGTTCGGGCAGCGCTCGGCCAGTTGTTCCAACTGAGTGGCGTTCAGGCGGCAAACGTTGCGGTTGTACACCACCACGCCGATTTTTACCGATTTGCACACGGCTTCAACGTGGGCGGCAACGCCGTCCTGGCTGGCTTCGGTCAGGTAGTGCGGCAGCAGCAGCAGGCCCTTGGCGCCCAGGCGCTCGGCTTCTTGAGCGTATTCGATGGCCTGGCGGGTGGCACCGCCAACACCGGCGAGGATTGGCACGCTGGTGGCGCAGGTATCGACGGCGGTCTTGATGACCTGCGAATACTCGCTGGCGGCCAGGGAGAAGAATTCACCGGTGCCGCCCGCTGCGAACAATGCAGAGGCGCCATACGGGGCCAGCCACTCGAGGCGCTTGATGTAGCTGTCGCGATTGAAATCGCCTTGGGCAGTGAAATCGGTGACCGGGAACGACAGCAGGCCAGACGAGAGGATGGACTTCAGTTCTTGTGGATTCATTATTCGAACACCCTGGGACGCAAAATGTGTGTGAGATGGTTAAGCTTCGGCCAGAAGTTGTAGGTCATCGTACAACTTAAATAATCTGCGTCAACTGCATTTCGTCATCGAAGGGTAAAAAGGCAGACAAACCGTTCGTCAGCACTGTCGACTCTGCCAGTAGGCGTGACGGTGTGTTGGAGGCATAACGCAGCAGTGGCCGTGCGACCGCCCGGCCAGTGTTTTCTGGCTTGCTATCTAACAGTGAGTCACCGTATGCGCACGGTCGCCTCACAGGGAGAGACACCATGGCGAACTTTGCACTGCCCATCCTCACCCAGTTCTCAGGCAACAAACCCGCCGAGAAGGTCACGATCAACCTGTCGAAGCTGGGGGCCAATCTGGAAGTCCAGATTCCTGACTCGAATGAAATCTCCGCCGATTGGTCGGTCTACCCGATTCTCGGTGCCAACAAGGATCATCCCGACTGGTCCGGCCAGCAGGTGGCGGCCGGCACCTGGGACGATGCCAACGACGGCATGGTGAAACTGACGGGGCTGAAAGTCACCGTACCCAAGGCAGAACTGCAAAAGTACCTGGGCCGACAGGTTGAACTGCGCTACCGGTTTGCCAATGAATCGGGGTATGACTTGTATTCCGATCCGTCGGTGAAGTTGAAGATCGAGCCCTAGGCGCCCAGGCACAGCGGCGGTTGACCGGACGCCATCGCGAGCAGGCTCGCTCCCACAGGGGGATTGTGGCGGACCTGAATCCAGTGATCACAAGAAATCACTGTGGGAGCGAGCCTGCTCGCGATAGCGGTGGCTCGGCTGGTCAGATCAACCTTGGGCCTGGGCCTCTTCATGGGCCTGGCGCAGCCTTTCGCGGCTGTTGGTCAGGTGCAAGCGCATGGCCGCACGGGCCGCGTCAGAGTCCTGGCGGGCGATGGCTTCATAGATTTCCTCGTGCTCGCGGCTCAGGCGATCCATGTAGTGCTGGTGGTCGTCGTGGGCCAGGCGCGCCGAGTTCAGCCGGGTACGCGGGATGATGCTAGTGCCCAGGTGGGTCATGATGTCGGTGAAGTAGCGGTTGCCGGTGGACAGGGCGATTTCCAGGTGGAAGGCGAAGTCCGAGGCCACCGCATCGCTGGCGTGGGCGGCGCTTTCCTTCAAGGCGTCGAGGGCGGCGCGCATCGTCGCCAGTTGCTCGTCGCTACGGCGCTGCGCCGCGAGCCCGGCGGACTCCACTTCCAGGCTGATGCGCAACTCCAGGATCGCCAGCACGTCCCGCAAGGTGACGACCGTGGCCGGGTCGATGCGAAAACCGCTCGGGCTGGGCGTGTCCAGCACGAAGGTGCCGATGCCATGGCGGGTTTCCACCTGGCCGGCGGCCTGCAACCGGGAAATGGCCTCGCGCACCACAGTACGGCTGACACCATGGGCTTCCATGATCGCCGACTCGGTGGGCAATTTATCGCCACGCTTGAGCAGGCCGTCGCGAATCTGCTCGGTCAGCACCGTCACCAGCTCCTGCGCCAGGCTGCGGCGCTTGCGGGGAAGGCGGGGTATGTCGATCGGGTTTTCCATTGTGTCTGTGTCTCGGCAAGCGGCTGAATGACAACATCATAGCGCAACGTGGTTGTACGATCACCGTGGGAGCAGTGGCGAGTCGAGGGCTGACACCTAGTCGCCTTCATCGCGAGCAAGCTCGCTCCCACATTGGATCGGTTGTAGACATGAACATCCGATTCACCACAAACCCTTGTGGGAGCGAGCTTGCTCGCGATGGCGGTGAGTCAGCCACATCAATATCAACTGATACATCGCTATCGCGAGCAAGCTCGCTCCCACAGGTTTTGGGTGTTTATGCTGTCACGGTGCGCTCCACCAGTTGGCCATTTTCGATACGCACATGTCGCGGATGGAAACGTTTCAAACTGCTTCGGTGGCCGACGCTGACGATGCTCAGGCCCGGCAACTGGTCGATCAGCGCCTGATACAGCGTCGCCTCGTCTTCTTCGTCCATCGCCGACGTGGCTTCGTCCATGTACAACCATTGCGGTGCATAAAGCAATGCACGGGCAAAGGCCAGGCGTTGCTGCTCGCCAGGCGAGAGCATGCGCTGCCAGTGGTTGCTTTCATCCAGCCGCGGGATCAGGTGCGGCAGGCGGCAGGTTTCCAGCACCTGTGCATAACGTTCGTTGGGGTAGACGTCGCCAGCCTGTGGATAACTCAACACTTCCCGCAGGCTGCCAATGGGCAGATAGGGCTTCTGCGGCAGGAACAGGTAACGCGCCGCCGGAAGCCGGATCGTCCCGTGCCCCGCAGGCCACAAATGCCCCATCGCGCGAAACAGGGTCGATTTACCACTGCCGGAACGACCGCTGAGCATGACCCGCTCGCCCGGCGCCACGCTCATATCGGCGTTGTCGAGCAGATGACGACCGTCGGCCAGATCCAAGCCGAGGTTATGAACCGCCAACGCGCTCCCCTGGTTCTGCACATCGATGGCCGGCACGCGGTCTTCGTTGTCACTCATGGCCTGGCGGAAGCTCAACAGACGATCGCAGGTGGCGCGCCACGCGGCAAGGTCGGCGTAGGCGCTGATGAACCAGCTGAAGTTCTCCTGCACATTGCCGAACGCCGAGTTGATCTGCATGAGCTCGCCCAGTTGGATCTTGCCGGCGAAGTAGCGCGGCGCGGCCACGATGAACGGGAAGATGATCGCGATCTGGCCGTAGCCGGAGGTGAAGAACGTCAAGCGTTTGGACACCCGCATGATGTCCCAGAAGTTATGCCAGACCAGGCCGAAGCGCCCGCTCAGGCGGCGGTTCTCGTTCGGCTCGCCGTTGTACAGCGCAATGCTCTCGGCGTTTTCACGCACCCGGACCATGGAGAAACGCAGGTCGGCTTCGAAGCGTTGCTGGTTATTGTTCAGCCCGATCAGGCGTCGGCCGATCAGGTGCGTCAGCCAACTGCCCACCGCCGCATACACCAGGGCGCACCAGAACATGTAGCCGGGGATGGTGTAGCCGAACACTTCGATGCTGCCGGACACGCCCCACAAGATGATCGAGAACGACACCAGGCTGACCACGGTGCGCAGCAATCCCAGCCCCAGGCCCAGGGTATTGGTGGTGAAACTGTTGAGGTCTTCGGAAATCCGCTGGTCCGGGTTGTCGGTATAGCCGCCCTGCTCCAGCCGGTAGTAATTCTTGTTGCCCAGCCAGCGGGCGAAATGCTGCTCGGTCAGCCAGGCCCGCCAACGAATGGTGAGCATCTGCGTGAGGTACAAGCGATAGACGGCGCCAAGGATCGCCACCGCCGCGATGCCGCAGAAATACAGGATCAACTGCCAGAACGCCGCGCTGTTCTTCTCCTGCAGGGCGTTGTAGAAATCCTTGTACCAACTGTTGATCCACACCGAGATCGCCACGCTGAACAGCGACAGCGCGATGACGGCGATCAACAGCGTCCAGGCCTTGCCCTTCTCCTCACTGCGCCAGTACGGCGTGGTCATTTGCCAGACACGGCGGAAAAACTGCCCGCGCACCGCGTCATTGACCGCGGAATATTCAGCGTTCTGATTCATGGTTAAGGCTCTATAAAGAAAAGAACTAGTGTCATGTTTCGCAAATACGTTTCTTTTTGACGAGTGGCTGTTGTCGTCAGGCAAGGCGCCGCGACGAGTCATAGCCCGCTATGGCGAGGAGCGGCAACGCAGCATGACGGCAACAGACGCCGTCAAAAAGGAACAGTATTTGTGATACATGACGCTGGGGCCGATCATAAAGCAACGGCCCGATATGTCGCGAGGGTGGACAACACCTGTTCAGCGCAGGTTCAGCGACGCACGGGACGCTTTTGCAATTTGCGCTGCAGGGTCCGCCGGTGCATGCCCAGGGCGCGGGCGGTGGCGGAGATATTGCCTTCGTGCTCGGTCAGCACCCGCTGGATGTGCTCCCATTGCAGGCGATCCACCGACATGGGGTTTTCCGGCACCAGGGTGTCGAGGTCGGCGTGCTCGGACAACAGCGCCGCCAGCACGTCATCGGCATCCGCCGGTTTGCACAGGTAATTGCAGGCGCCGCGCTTGATGGCCTCGACCGCCGTGGCGATGCTCGAATAACCGGTGAGGATCACCACGCGCATTTCCGGGTCCAGCTCCAGCAACTTGGGCAGCAGCACCAGGCCGGAATCGCCATCCATTTTCAGGTCCAGGGCGGCGTAGTCCGGCAGGTCGGCCTGGGCGATGGTCAGGCCTTCCTCGGCGGAACCGGCGGTGCTGACGCGAAAGCCGCGACGGGACATGGCCCGGGCCATGACGCGGGTAAACGTGGCGTCGTCATCCACCAGCAACAGGTGCGGCAGTTCTTCGCCGTCGACTTGGATCTCGTCACTCATGTTTCGTCTCCTCGGTCGGCATGGGGCAGGCGCAGCTCGGTGAGCGTGCCGCCTTCCTCATGGGGGTAGAGTTTCACCGAGCCGCCGGCGCGTGTCACGCTGGCTTTGCTCAAGAACAGGCCCAGGCCGAAACCTTTGCCCTTGGTGGTATAGAACGGCTTGCCGATCTGCTCGGCAATCGCCAGCGGCACGCCGGCGCCGTGGTCGCGAATGCAGATGGTCAATTCATAAGCGTTCCAGTCCAACGCCACTTCCAGGTTGTCGGGACAGGCATCGGCGGCATTGTTCAGCAGGTTCAACAGCGCCTGGGTCAGGTCTGGCGGCGGCGCCATGCGCGGCACCACGCCCTTGCCCAGGCACTGGAAGCGATAACTGGCTTCCGGGCGCATCAGGTGCCAGCGGTTCAGCGCATCGTCGAGCCAGAAGGTGACTGCCTGCATGTCGATGTCCAGCCGCCGATTGGCCTCGGCGGCACGCACCAGGTATTGCAGGGTTTCCTTGCAGAGCTTGACCTGGTCCTGAAGCACGCTGAGATCGTCCTGCAGTGCCGGGTCGTGATGGTCCTGGCGCATTTCCTTGAGCAGCACGCTCATGGTCGCCAGCGGTGTGCCCAGCTCATGGGCGGCACCGGCAGCCTGGGTTGCCACGGCCAGCAATTGCTCGTCCCGCAGGCCCTCTTCACGGCGGATGGCCCGCAGTTCTTCCTGGCGGCGGAGCTCCTCGGCCATGCGCGCGGCAAAAAACGTGATGACCGCCGCCGCCAGGGCAAAACTCAGCCACATGCCGTAGATCTGCAGGTTCTCCCGGGCGATGGGAAAGGTTTCCAGCGGATAGAACCGCGCCAGCAGCAAGGTGTACAGGGCCAGGGCGATGCCGGAAAGGATCAGCGAAAACCGCCACGGCAACGTCACCGCGGCGATGGTCAGCGGCACCAGGTAATAAGAGACGAAGGGGTTGGTGGAGCCGCCGGAGAAATACAGCAGCGCGCTGTGGATAAACAGGTCACACGCCAGTTGCACCGCATATTCCAGCTCGGTCACCGGCCACGAGGCACGCAGGCGAATCGCCGTCAGCGCGCACAGCACGCTGGAACAGACCAGAGTGATCGCCAACTGCAGCCAGGGCAGCGGCAGCAGGTCGAACCAATAGGCGAGCCCCACGGAGCCGGCCTGGGCCGCCAGGACCAGAATACGGATGAATGTCAGACGCCAGAGGTTCTGGCGGGAAGCGGAAGTCATTTGCAAAGGGGCGAGCATGAGCTCTCCTGATGAGCGCTCCAGGCGGATCGCACGGAGTATAACCAAGGCGCGGGTTGCAGCGGCAGATATGCGGCAAAGCGCCACAGCTCTCAATGCTGCATATACCCCTTGTGGCGAGGGAGCTTGCTCCCGCTGGCCTGCGTGTAGGAGCTGCCGAAGGCTGCGATCTTTTGATCCTTCGCTCACGACTCAATTAGCCGGAACAAGATCGCAGCCTCGTTGCACTCGTCAGCTCCTACGACGTATTCCAGCGGGAGCAAGCTCCCTCGCCACGGGGCTCTTCATTGGCTTCAGGTATCTGTATAGAAGTTGTAACTGTGCGAACCCACCCATAAAAGCTAGAGTCTTATCCTTCACGCAGGCCCGGACCTCACCCCTGCGCCTCATCCCAAGGAGCTTTCATGCACACGTTCAGTCGCCCCGCCGCCCTGCTCGCCTTCAGCCTCGGCACCGTCGCCAGCCTGCCGGCCCTGGCCGCCGACGAGCTTCACTACAACCAGATTTCCCTGCGCGCCGAAGCCAGCCAGGAAGTGGCCCGTGACCTGATGATCGTCACCCTCTACACCGAAGAACAGAACACCGACCCGGCCAAACTCGCCGCCGCGATCACCACCACGGTGAACAAAGCCATTGGCCAGGCTAAAGAGGTCAAGGACATCACCCTGCGCCAGGGCAGCCGCAACAGCTACCCGATCTACGACAACAAAGGCGGGAAAATCACCGGCTGGCGCGAACGCGCCGAACTGCGCCTGGAAAGCGCCGACTTCGCGGCACTGTCCAAACTCACCGGCGAGCTGCTGGGCGACATGAAGATGGGCGGCATGGACTTCGCCATCGCCACCGCCACCCGCCAGAGCAGCGAAGACGCCCTGCTCAAAGACGCCGTCAACGCCTTCAAGGCCCGCGCTCAACTGGCCACCGAAGCCCTGGGCGGCAAGGGTTACAAGATCGTCAACCTGAACTTCAATACCAACGGCTACCCACAACCGTACATGCGCCCGCAGATGATGATGAAAGGCGCGTCCATGGATGCTGAGTCCGTGACACCTGACGTGGAAGCGGGCACCAGCAAGGTGACGATGACGGCGGATGGGGTGGTTGAGGTGTTGTTGCAGTGATGGTTGTCTGACAGAGACATCCAGCCCAGTGAAACACCCTTGTGGCGAGGGGATTTATCCCCGTTGGGCTGCGCAGCAGCCCCAAAGGCAGCGACTCAATCTACCTGACACACCGAGGTGTCAGGCCTGGGTCTGCTTCGCAGCCCAGCGGGGATAAATCCCCTCGCCACAGGACGGTGCCCGACCTTAAGTGGGCGGGCAGGCCGAACTGGCCGGTGTCTCGACCTGATCCAATGCCTTGTCCACCAGCAACTGGCACAGCTCCACCAACTGATGAATCCCCAACGCCACGCTCCGACGCGTGCCCTCCACTTCGAAAGCCAAGTCCTCGGCCATGGCTTTTATCGAGGCCAGGGTTTCCGAGGTGCTGGTGAGCAGCGTATCGGTGTCGGCTTTGGCGGTGACTGAAAACAGGCTATCGATGCGCTGATCGGTGCTTGGCTCCGGTTTTTTTGGATTCAGGTAATGATCGAGGGCACGCTCGGCGGCGGCGCGGTCTTTGAGTAGGTCTTCGATGGCGTCGAAGCCGGAAAGGGGATTGGTTTTGTTGAAGGGTGGGTCGGGGACTGGCTTATCCATTGATTTGTACCTATTTAGTGATGAGGACCATCACTTGCCGTTTCTCACTCGGCAAAGTGGTGGCAGCTATGTGCAGGGGTGAGAAATCCGAGAATAGGTACTCGGCCAGACCGAGGCCTGCCCGCACACAGCCGCCATAACGCATTTACTACAGGCAGCGGATAAGCTGGCGGCAATTATGCAGGTACAGAGGCTGGATGCCTATTATTCGGGTTTCTCACGCCCGGTCGCTGAATGGCAGCGACACGCAAAAGGTTAGAGAGCCCACTTCCGAGGGACAACCTTAAAAGCTTGTCGGATCTTTCGTTCTGAGGAGCAGATCCGTCCGACACCTCTGAATGATTTATACAGCCTTCCGACCCACCGCAAACCCCGTGGCAAGGGAGGTGTATTGCTTCAACCAGTGAATCGGGTACACCCGAGGGAACCAGGCCGGCTGTCAGGCCGCCTTCGCGGGCAAGCCCGCTCCCACAGGGGAAACGCGGTCTCCATCAAGAACCAGGTCGGCTATAACGCCGCCTCGGCGGGCTTTTGATCTGGGGGCCCCGTTGACCACGCTGGCCGAACGCAGGTATTGCGCAGTGGGCATCCCGGCATGGATGCCGGGATAGCCGCGCTGGGCCATGGATGGCCCTTCGCGGCGGGCCCACGGAGCAATGCCGGAGTGAGGGCACACCGAGCCTAGGCGAGGTGCCGAGTGGTGGGGCATGTACGGGACAACCACATGGGTTACAAAAAAGTGCATTCACATAGGTGACACTTTTATTGAAACATAGCCGTTCTTTGCGTCCCTGGCATTGACGTGACCTAGGATCACCGGACCGAAGATCACATTCCATACCCCGTCCTTGATCATCTCCATTCCAATGTTCTGATGCCTGAGCAGATTCCCCACGTATATCCGCAGACCGGCTC